>CAMDLJ010000073.1 GCA_945901665.1 Bordetella parapertussis
TGGTCGAGCAGCTGTTGGCCAGCAAAGACAAGTTGAAAGCCGACGGGGTGTTGATCCAACGCGCCAATGGCGTCAACGCCTTGTTGGCCCAGGCTCCAGCGAGTTGGGACTTGGTGTTTCTAGATCCCCCGTTTGACAGCGCCTTGTTGGCCCCCAGCCTGCAAGCGGCTCAAGCGGCGATCAAGCCGGGTGGCTGGGTGTATTTGGAGGCCGGCGAAGCTTGGGGCGAGGTCCAGTTGGCCCCCTTGGGCTGGCAACTCAAGCGCCATTTGCGCGCCGGAGCAGTGCATGCCCATTTGCTCAGCCTGGCCACCAGCGGATAATTGGCTCGCTTAGGAACAGGAGCCAGCATGCGCCAACCCGTGATCGCGGTTTATCCCGGCACTTTTGACCCCATCACCTTGGGCCACTTGGACTTGGTGCGCCGCGCTTGCACCTTGTTTGACCAAGTGGTTGTGGGGGTGGCCATGGCTCACCATAAAAAAACCATGTTCAGCTTGGACGAACGCTTGGAAATGGCCCAAGAGGCCACCGCCAGCCTCGGCGCGGTCCGGGTGGCGCCATTTGATGGCCTGGTGCGAGACTTTGTGCGTGCCCAAGGCGGCGTGGTCATGGTTCGCGGCGTGCGCTCGGTCAGCGACTTTGACTACGAGCACCAATTGGCTGGCATGAACCGTCACCTGATGCCAGAGGTGGAGACCATATTCATGGCTCCGTCTGCCAGTCAGCAGTACACCTCCAGCACCTTGGTGCGTGAAATCACGCTCTTGGGTGGCGAGGTCGAGCCTTGGGTCACCCCCGAGGTGCTGCGCCGTTTGATGGCCAAAAAACAAGCGGCGGCTTGAGCCATGGCCGATATCTTTTTGGTGCGCCATGGCGAAACCGCTTGGAACCGTGAGCTGCGCTTTCAGGGCCAAATCGATGTGCCCTTGAACGACTTGGGGCTGACCCAAGCGCAGCGCTTGGCGGATCGATTGCACACAGAATGGCACAGCGGTTTTGACAAGCCCTTGCGGCTGTTCAGCAGCGATTTGCAGCGCGCCCATCAAACTGCGACCACCTTGGGCCAAGCATTGAACTTGCCCGTCTCAACCCACGCGCCATTGCGCGAGCAGCATTTCGGCCTGTTTGAGGGCTTGCTGGCGGCAGATATTCAACGCGCCCACGCCGAGGTGTGGCAACGATGGCTTCAATTTGACGCGGATTTTGCAATCCCCGGTGGCGGCGAAAGCACCCGTGCTTTCCACGCCCGGGTGTGCCAAGCGGTGCGCGGCTTGGCGCAGGCCCATGCTGACCACACCTTGGTCATCGTCACCCACGGCGGCGTGCTCGACATGCTGTGGCGCAGCGCCCAAGGCCTGCCCCTTGATGGCCCGCGCACCTGCGACATCCCCAATGTGGGCTTGAACCGCATGCGCTGGCAGGGGGAACAGCCCGAAATTGTGGTGTGGGCCGATACCGCGCACCTGGGCGGTTTGCCCGAGCAACCCAATTTCAAGCAGCGCTTGCGCCCGGTGGCTTGATGTTTGATGCCGCCCAGTACCCCATGGCGGGTCGCGCTGAGCAGGTTTTGCGCCGCTGGGCAGCGGATCCATCTAGGCCTTGGGAGCTGACATGGCTTTGATGATCACCGACCAATGCATCAATTGTGATGTGTGCGAACCCGAGTGCCCCAACCAAGCCATTTACATGGGCACCGAAATTTACGAGATCGATCCGGACAAGTGCACCGAATGCGTGGGCCATTTTGACGAGCCCCAGTGTGTTCAGGTGTGCCCTGTGGCGTGCATCCCGGTCAACCCCGATCGCATCGAGGGTGCCGACAGTTTGTGGGCCAAGTTCCATCGCTTGCAAGCCTCATCGCGCTAAAACTCAAGCTTGTGTTCATGCCCCAAGCTTGTCAACCGCCAAGCCCAGGAGGCCCAAGCCCTGGTCAATTCGGGGCCGTGTCTGGTGGCGCGGGCTTGTGCGGGGCGGCGGGCGCCTGCGCTGCTGCGGGGCGAGGCGGTTTGGGCCGCGCGGGCTTGCTGGTGTGGATGCGCTGGGTGGCCCGGGTGAAGTCGCCACCCATCAAGTCGTCCACCGCCAACAGGCTGCGCGCCACGCAGGCTTGTATCAGATCACGCTGGTCGGGGCTGGGCTTTTTCAGCACCCAGTGAATCACCTCTGACTTCACCCCGGGGTGGCCAATGCCCAGGCGCAAGCGCCAATAATTGTCGGTGCCCAATTTGGCGTGGATATCGCGCAAACCATTGTGTCCTGCATGGCTGCCCCCCAGTTTGAGCTTGGCCTCGCCGGGCACCACGTCGAGCTCATCGTGCACAACCAAAACTTGCTCAGGTTCAATTTTGTAAAAGCGCGCCAGGGCGGCCACCGATGTGCCAGAGGCATTCATAAAGGTTTGCGGCTCCAACAGCCAAAGGGTTTGGCCATTGACCTGTGTGCGAGCCACCATGCCTTGGTAGCCGCGCTCATGTTGCAAATGCACTTTGAGTTGGCGTGCCAAGGCCTCCACCCACCAAAAACCGGCGTTGTGGCGTGTGTCTTCGTATTCGGCTCCCGGGTTGCCCAGGCCCACTATCAGTTTGATCATGGTGACATTATCTGACCCTGCAGAAAAACGGCCCACCGAGGTGGGCCGTTTTTCTGGGGTGAAGCAAAAGAAACCGGGTTATTTCTTGCCGGCTGGCGCTGCGGGTGCCGCAGGGGCCGGGGTTTCTTCTGCTGCCACCGACACCACGGCCACCAAAACAGGGTTGTTTTTGCCACGCACCACGGCGCTCACGCCATTGGGCAGGGTGATGTCTTGTAGGTGCAGCGAGTTGCCCTTTTTCAAGCCACTCAAATCCACCGCAATGAACTCGGGCAGATCGGCGGGCAGGCAAGACACCTCAATCTCGGTCAACACGTGGTTGATCAAGCAGGCGTCGGCTTTGACTGCGGTTGAATTTTCTTGGCCGCTGTAGTGCAAGGGCACCTTCATGTGCAGCTTGGTGTGGGCGTCGACACGTTGGAAGTCGATGTGCAACACAAAGGGCTTGAAGGGGTGGAACTGCACATCGCGCAGCAACACCTGGGCCGATTTCTGGTTCAGCTCCATCTCCAAAATGGTGGAGTGGAAGGCTTCTTTTTTCAAAGCATGCCACAAGGCGTTGTGGTCGAGTTCGATCAGTTGGGGCTCGCCCTTACCGCCGTACACAATCCCTGGCGTTCGGCCAGTGATGCGCAGACGGCGGCTCGCACCCGTACCCTGCTTGCTTCGCTCAAATGCGACAAATTTCATGATGACTCCTGTGTGAATCCACCGCGACCAGTGGGATTCAGGGTTAAAAAAAGGGCTGCGAACAGCCCGCTGTTGAGTTCTTCGTCAGGGCAATGTTTTAAAACAATTGCTCCTGATCGGAGAACAAACTCATCACCGACTCGCCTTTGGCAATGCGCTGAATCGTTTCGGCGATCAGCGCAGCCACCGAGAGTTGGCGGATTTTTGGGGATTGGGCCGCACCCATGGTCAAGGGAATGGTGTTGGTGATCACCACCTCATCCAAGGCGCTGCCTTGGTTGATGCGCTCAATCGCAGGACCAGAAAAAATGGGGTGGGTGCAATACGCGTAAACCTTTTTGGCGCCGCGCTCTTTGAGCACCTCGGCGGCTTTGACCAAAGTGCCAGCGGTGTCGATCATGTCGTCCATGATCACGCAGTTGCGACCTTCGATCTCGCCAATCACATGCATGACCTCACTCACATTGGCGCGTGGACGGCGTTTGTCAATGATGGCCAAATCGCACCCGAGTTGCTTGGCCAGGGCACGGGCACGCACCACGCCACCCACATCGGGCGAGACCACGATCAGGTCTTCATAGCCTTTTTGGCGCAAGTCGCCCAGCAACACCGGCGAGGCGTAAATGTTGTCTACCGGGATGTCAAAAAAGCCCTGGATTTGGTCAGCGTGCAAGTCCATGGTCAGGATGCGGGCCACGCCCACGGTTTGCAGCAAATTGGCCACCACTTTGGCCGAAATCGGCACCCGGGTCGAGCGCGGGCGGCGATCTTGGCGGGCATAGCCGAAATAGGGGATGACCGCACTGATGCGCTCGGCCGAAGCCCGCTTGAGGGCATCGACCATGATGAGCAGTTCCATCAGGTTTTCATTGGTGGGCGCGCAAGTGGGTTGAACCACAAAAACATCGCGGGCGCGCACATTTTGGTGCAGTTCGACAGTGACTTCGCCGTCAGAGAAGCGGCCCACGGTGGCTGCTCCCAGTTCGATGCCGAGATTTTCAGCAATTTCTGCGGCCAAGCTCGGGTTGGCATTGCCCGTGAAGACCATGAAGTCAGATAGAGGGGTCGACATGATGAAGTTGTTTGAAATACCGGACCAATGACAACCAACGCCACAACAACATGGGTGAACGGCGGTTGCCGTGAACATCATGTGCCGCCATAAAAACTTTGGCAGGGGAGGAAGGACTCGAACCCTCGCATGCCGGAATCAAAATCCGGTGCCTTGACCAACTTGGCGACTCCCCTACACGGGCAAAAGAACAAAGCCTTTTGCCGATCAAACCTTGCTAAAAGCCCAAGCTGCCAAGGGATGGACTTTTAAATTGCGACACACTTGAATTTGCCAGCCTTGGGGTGTTTCAGGCCACTCCAGGGCATGGGGCAGCAGGGCAAACACCGCACTGCCGGAACCGGTCATCCGAGGTTGCAACCCAAGTCGCGAGAGCCAATCCAGGGCCTGCGTGACTTCGGGACACCACTTTTGGGCCACCGGCTGCAAATCGTTTCGACCAAAGCCGAAGCCTTGTGCAGCAAAGCCGGAAATTGTAGCAGGATCCGTGTCGCGTTTGAGGGCCAAATCCTTGAATATCAAGGCCGTGTCCAGGCCCGCGGCAGGTTTGAGGATGACAAATTCCGCATCTGGCAAGTCGATGGGGGTGATGCGCTCGCCCACGCCTTCCACCCAGGCCGATTGACCGCACAGAAAAAAGGGTACATCCGCCCCCAGGCCCAGGGCAATGGGCAGCAAACGCTCTAACGGCCAATGCAGTTGCCATAAGCGGTTGAGGGCCATCAAGGTGCTGGCCGCGTCCGAGGAGCCCCCGCCCAAGCCGGCCTGTGTGGGCAGGCGCTTGTCCAGGGTGATGTGCGCGCCCAATGACACACCCGACGCGGCTTGCAGCGCCGTGGCAGCTTGCACACACAAGTCGTTGGCGGGCAGGGGCGGGCCCAGGTCGTGGCGACTGATGGTGGAGTCGGCCGTGGTTTCAATGTGCAAGCGGTCGCACCAATCGACCAGCATGAAGACCGATTGCAAGGCGTGGTAACCATTGGGCATGCGCCCCACCACATGCAAAAACAAATTGATTTTGGCTGGGGCCGGAATGTCGCGGAGCGCGCTCATGGGGTGGTTGAAACCGTTAATGTCACCGCTGGTGCGGGTTGGCTGCGCTTGGCGCTCCAGCGGCCAGCAGATTCACTGCGCTCGATGGCCCAGCCCGGCACGGCTGGATCGCGACCCGCCAGCCATTCGAACAAAGCGTCCAAGGGCAAATCGGTTCCCGTGGCGGCCTGGGTCATCTCGGACAGGCTGGCAAAGCTGCGGGTTTGGCCGCTTTGCTGCCACTGTGCCAGGCCGGGTGACCAACGCAACACCAAACTGGCCTGGCCCAGGGGTGAGAACAGGGTCAATTCGCCCTGCTCGGCATGACCTTCAAGCTCAAAGGCGGCGGCCACATGTTGAACCGGGGTTTGATGCACGGTCAGGCTCATTCGCCCTTGCCAAAAACCATCTTTAGGAGGTTTGGGGGTGTTGGCACAAGCACCCACCAAAGCCAGCACACACAGACCTGCAAATGCCCGCCAGATCAAAGATCGACTTTCAAGCGGCGCAAAGTCTCGCGCAAGGTTTCGGTGTCGCCGCCTCTTTGCAAGCCCTCGCGCCAGATTTTTTTCGCTTCCTCGGCCTGGTTGAGTTGCCACAGCACCTCACCCATGTGGGCTGCAATTTCAGCGTCTGATTGGCTGGCGTAGGCTTTTTTCAGCAGGGTAAAGGCCAGGGGCAAATTCCCCAAACGAAACTCCACCCAGCCCAGGCTGTCGGTGATGGCTGGGTCTTCAGGCGCCAGCTCCAAGGCGCGCGTGATGAGTTGCTTGGCCTCTACCAAGCGCAAATTTCGATCGGCCAATGAGTAGCCCAAGGCGTTGTAAGCGTGGGGTTGATCGGGCAAGCGCCGGATCAATTCGCGCAAACGCCGCTCCATATCGTCGAGGCGGTTGAGTTTTTCATCCAGCATGGCCAACTCATAGAGCATGTCGTTGTCTTGGGGATCGCGCAAAACCGCCATGCTGAGCAAGTCGTGCGCTGGTGAAAATTGCTTGTTGTCGCGCAGCAGTTTGACCTCGGCCAACAGCTTGCCCCGGGCTTGGTTGGCGTTTTCAACTGGCAGGTTTTGGATCAAGCTGCGGGCTTCGCCGAGCTTGCCTTGGCGGGCGAGCAATTGAGCCCGTCGGCTGTGCGCTTGCAAGACAAAGTCTGGGTGGTCAATTTTTTGCAGCCATGCCTGTGCAGCCTGATCGTCCATTCGCTTTTCGGCCGCTTGGGCCAGCCCCAGGTGGGCCTGCGCCAGGCCACGCTGCGGTGGGTTGGGCTGGTCTTGCGCCAACACCAAGTAACGTTTCAATGCCACCTCGGCTGCTTCAGGGCGGTTTTCATCCACATGCAACAAACCCAACATTAACCAGGCCTGCGGCACCTTGGGCTGGGACTGCGTCATGTCCTGGAGTTGTCCCAAAGCAGCGGTGTACAGCTTGCTCTCCAGTTGCCATTGGATCAGGCTCAAGCGGAGCTCGGGCTGCTGCACTTTGGCCAAGGACAGGTTCAACAAATCCAGGGCCCCTGGAACATTTTTTTCGAGCAAATCTAAAGCCAGCAAACCCGCGCCGATGGCGGTGGAATCGGCTTGGTAGGCTTTTTGTGCGGCATCCAAAGCGCCCTTGGTGTCATTGGCGCTCAGTCGCACCCGTCCCACAGTGGTCCAGGCCGCAGAGGCGGTGACCGGCGCTTGAAGGTAGGGTGCAATGGCCTGCTCCAAAACGGCCACGGCTCTTTTTTTGTCAGTCACTTGACCCAGGTGTCGGTGCAAGTTGGCCAATGTGAGGTTTCGCTCTTCGGGCGGGGTCAGATCGACTTCTGCGCGCAAAGGCTCTGTGGCGTCACCCAAGCGGTTGAGTGCCAGCAAGATTTGCAAGATGTACAGATTGGCTTGGCGCGAGCCGGGGTTGGCGCTTTTCCAAGCCCTCGCCGCTTGCAAGGCTGCGTCTCCCGAGCGCGACTGCAAGGCCAAATCCACAGCCCTTTGGTAAAGCCGGACATCATTGATTTTGGTCGCCGCGTCCAACAACAAAGAAAACGCAGCCCCTGGGTTGTTTTGGCGGGCATTGAGTTCGCCCAGCAAAACCTCATAAAAGGCTTCGGCCATCAGGGCCGCTTGCTGGCGCTTTTGGATGGTGTTTCGGGTGGAGGCTGTTTGGCCCCAGGCGACAGTTGATCCAGCCAACAATATGCACAAGGTCCAGCACGCTGATTTTTTCATGCTCAGATGATAATCGCAGCTTTGCTTTTGGCGCGCCGCTCATGCCCGAATTACCCGAAGTTGAAGTCACCCGTTTGGGTTTGACGGGCCCCCTGCGTGGGGCTCGCATTGAGGCGGTTTATATGGGCAAACCCCTGCGCTGGCCGCTCCAATACCTGCCCCAAAGTTTGGTGGGGCGCACGATTTTGGATGTGCGCCGCCGCGGTAAGTACCTTTTGATGGACCTCAGCGAAGGCCTTTTGTTGTGGCATTTGGGCATGTCAGGCAGCTTGCGCGTGTGGCCAAACCGGCCCCAGCCCGGGCCACATGACCACTTTGACCTGGTCACCTCGCAGGGCTGTTTGCGCTTGAACGATCCACGCCGGTTTGGCGCAGTGGTCTATGCCCCAAGCCAAGACAGCCCGCAAGCCCAGCAATTGCTCGGCCATTTGGGGGTGGAGCCTTTGGAGCCAGGCTTTGAGCCCCAATCCTTCTACCAAGCTTTGCACCAGCGACGAACGGCCATCAAGCCCCTGCTGCTGGGGGGCGCTGTGGTGGTGGGCGTGGGCAATATCTATGCGTGTGAGGCCTTGTTCATGGCCAGCATTCGCCCCACTTTATCGGCCCAACGCATCAGCCGGGTGCGGGCCAAGGCTTTGCATGGGGCCATCCAGCAGGTTCTGTCCCGGGCCATTGCGATCGGGGGCAGCAGTTTGCGCGACTTCAGCGGCACGGAGGGCCAAAGCGGCTATTTCCAGTTGGAGACCAAAGTCTATGACCGAGAGGGCTTGCCTTGTCGCGACTGCGGCACCACCGTACGGCGCAAGACCCAAGGTCAGCGCTCGACGTTTTATTGCCCCCAATGCCAGCGTGCCTAAAGCCATGTCTGTCGACCTGACCACTTTCGCGCCCTTGTTGATCCAATGGCAACGCCAACATGGGCGGCATGACCTGCCCTGGCAAAAGAGCCTGCAGCCTTACCCGGTGTGGTTGTCGGAAATCATGTTGCAGCAAACCCAGGTCAGCACCGTCAAAGCGTATTTCGAGCGGTTTTTAAGCCGCTGGCCGCGGGTGCAAGATTTGGCGGCGGCAGAGCTTGACGAGGTGATGGGCCTGTGGAGCGGCTTGGGTTACTACAGCCGAGCCCGCATGCTGCATCGCTGCGCGCAAACCGTGGTGCACGAGCATTCTGGCCACTTCCCCAGCGACATGGCCGCATTGCAAAAGTTGCCGGGCATTGGCCCCTCCACCGCAGCGGCAATTGCTTCATTGTGCTTTGGTCAAGCGGTGTCCATCATGGACGGCAATGTGCGCCGGGTGCTGACCCGACTGCTCGCCTTTGATGAAGATTTGGCCTTGTCCTCGGCACAAAAAAACCTGAACCACCATGCCCAAGCCCTGTTGCCCAGCGGGCGGTGGGTCAAGTCCATGCCCCAATACACCCAAGGCTTGATGGACTTGGGCGCCACGGTGTGCCACAGCCGCCAACCCGCCTGTGAGCAATGCCCCATGCGCGCCATGTGCCAAGGCCATGCCAGTGGGGCGCCCACGGCATTTCCCCGCAAAACCCGCAAATTGGTGCGCCGCTCACAGGCCTGGTGGTTGCTTTTGCTGCGCTCGCCCGAGGGTGGCGTTTGGTTGCGCAAACGACCCGCTCAAGGGATTTGGGCCGGCTTGTATGGCCCACCGGTGTTCGACAGCGAAGACTTGGCATTTCAATCCATTCCCACGGCGTTGCATCGCCAGGTGGCGTTGTCAACGCCTTTTGTGCATGTGCTCACCCATCGCGATTTGCACTTGCACCCGCTGCGCTTGACGGTCCCCGCTTCAACCACCTGGGGCGAAGGCCAGTGGTGGCCTGCCGATGCATGGCCCCCATTGGGCTTGCCCGCACCCTTGCGTCGCTTGTTGTCTGAATAAGGCTCAGACCTTGTCGGCTTGTTCGCGGTGCCGAAACAAGGTCACCCACTGGGGTTGAAAGCGCTGGGCCAGTTGCTCCACCATATAAACCGATCGGTGTTGTCCACCGGTGCAGCCTATGGCCACCGTCACGTAACTGCGGTGGTCTTGCGACAGCGAGGGCAGCCAATCGCGCAAAAAACGCTCAATGTC
>CAMDLJ010000074.1 GCA_945901665.1 Bordetella parapertussis
AAGTGGTGCGCATGAAAATTTTGAAAAACGGCATGGTTGCGCAGCATCCAATGGTTGCGTTCAGAAATATGTGGCCCTAAAAGCACTGAAGCAAATTCACCATGGTTGCTATAGGAGGTGATGTAACCAACGTCATGAAAGAGGGCAACCACCACATCTTCATGCGACAAACCGTCTCTCAATGCCATGGTGGCAGACTGCAGTGCGTGCCTGTACATGTTGACGCGGTAACCAAAAGAAGCGTCGTCGGCGCTGACTTTGAGCAAGCGAAGCAGGTGTTCTGTTTTGACCTGGGCGATGTATTTTTGTCGCTGCAAATCGATTGATTTCCAATCGAGGGCAGTGAAATCCTCAATGCTTTGTTTTTCAACATAAAGCCAATCGGAATGACCCAGGGGTGAATAGTCGTCTTGCAATGATTTCATGTTTGCAAAAAAAGCCTAAAGCAGATGAAGCAGATAAAGCAGATAAAGCTGAGTATATTTGCAGTTGGCAATTTGCCAACTCAATCGCGATTGCAATGGCACGATCAGTGCTGTTCATGGTGCTATCCATTCAATCAATGTCGTCTTGTGCAGTTAATGGGCAGCTTGGGTTGCTTCGCCATATCGACAGGGTCAACGGATGATCATTGGGCACCATGCCTAGCGCACGCCATCATTGATTTAACAGACTCAAGGCTTTAGGCCCAAGGAAGTCACAAACGCAGACATGGATTTCGTTTCGCGGACAATCAACTCTTTGGCCTCTGCAGCTGAAGTGCCCAAGGGTATGGCGCCCATGTCGTTGAATCTTTGTATCACGGCAGGTGATTTCACCATTTGTTTAATTTCCCGATTGAGCCTTTCCACCACATCAGCTGGTACACCCTTGGGTGCAGATACTGCCCACCAAATTGAAGTCATGTATCCGGGCAGTCCGGCCTCAGCAGCGGTTGGAATGGAGGGCAAAGACAGTGCACGGCGGTCGTCCGAAATGGCCAAAATCCTGACGCCACCAGATGCATGATGTCCTGCCAACCCACCCGTGGTCAAGGTTGCAAACATCACGTCAATCTGCCCACCCAAGAGTGCAACCATTGCAGGACCAGCCCCTTTGAATGGCACATGGACGATATCGGTGCCCGTGATATTTTTGAATATTTCTCCGGCCAAATGGTTTCCAGTTCCAGACCCTCCCGAACCAAAATTAAGTTTTCCTGGCGAGGCTTTTGCCAACTGTATGAATTCAGCCAGCGTCTTGACGTTCAATCGATTCGATACGGTCACAGCAAAAGGTGTCTTGAAAATCAAGCCAATGTGTTCAAAGCCTTCCACGGGATCGAATGGAAGATTGGTGTACAGAGCAGGAAATGAAGTTTGCACACTGTTGCTGATCAACAAACGATGACCATCTGGGGCAGACCTTGCAACATTTGTGTATGCGATGGTTGCACCACCACCAGCAATGTTCTCCACCATGACCGTTTGCTTGGTGCTATCACGCAACTGTTGAGCAAATAAACGGGCTGTGAAATCGTCTCCTCCCCCAGGCGGGGAGACGGCCACCACCGTGATCGGTTTGGTCGGATAGCCATCGGCCATCGCCATGCCAGGCAAGCCCAAGCCAATACCCCACGCAGCGATATTGACAACAAAACCGATGACCCTCAAAGCTTGGTTGAATGGGCGCACATTGCTCTCCTGGTTGATTAATTGTTTCCTGTGTGAATACTGCACCAAGGATCAAGACTCCAAATGCGGGTATTCCCTATTTGCATTGAGCAATGTGATCAAGATGCATCCGTTATGCTGGTTCAACTGAAAGTGTTGGGTCTGGACACATCAGCGGTGCGCTGATTTGGCGAACAACATTGGATGAAAGGGCTGTGCGATGAAAGAGGAAACGTTTGATGTTGTGGTCATTGGCGGTGGCGGCTCAGGCTTGGCTGCGGCCAGTGAGGCCGCTCGCCATGGTGCCCAGGTGCTGCTGATCGAAAAAAATGCCCAACTGGGCGGCAGTACCGCATGGTCCGTAGGTTCGGTTTCGGCCACGCAAACGCGACATCAAAAAAAAGCCGGCATCCATAACGATTGCCCTGATTGGCACTTTGAAGACCTGGGCAAGTTTGCCGGCCCTTTGGAGGCGCGCGACAACCTTGGCTTGCGGCGCATCTTGGTGGATGAATCGCCCGCCATGTTCGAATGGCTGATGGACAGTGGTTTGGTTTTTTTGGGCCCAGCCAGCGAACCGCCGCACCGACTGCCTCGGATGCACAACGTTGTACCGGGGTCCAAAGCCTATCCCTATCACCTGGGGCGCCTGTGTCGAGGATTGGGTGTGGGTTTTAGGTTTTCAACGCGAGCCACCGCCCTGCGTCATGCCAATGGTCGCGTGCAAGGTGTGGAGGCCATCGATGCGAATGGCGAACACATTTTCTTCCGCGCCCGCAAGGCTGTGGTGTTGACCAGCGGGGATTACAGTGGTGGTCGTGAATTGAAATCGCAATTGGCCAGTCCCGCGGCAGCAGCCTGTGACGCGGTCAATGTCACCAATACGGGAGATGGCCATGCCATGGCCATGGCCATTGGGGCGCAAGTGGTCAACGGGGACTTGGTTCATGGGCCCATCATGCGTTTTATCCCACCGGCGAACCCGAATTGGATTGCCAAATTACCGCCACAAACTTGGCTGGGTCATGCGGCGGTATGGGCCATGACTTATTTGCCCAATTTTCTGGTGCGCCCAATTTTGATGAGCTTCATCACCACGGCACTGGGGCCAGACCCAGGCTTGTTCAAAGCTGGCGGGGTGCTCATCAATCGCCATGGAAAGCGGTTTGTTGACGAAATGAACAAGCCAGCGCTGGCACTGGTTGAGCAAGACCAAGGCATTGGATACATCGTTTTGGATGGCAACATGGCAAGTCGCTTCACGGCTTGGCCGCATTTCGTGTCAACAGCACCCAACGTCGCCCATGCTTACTTGCCGGACTACCGTCGCAATCGCCGTGATGTCTACCATCAAGCGCAAACCATAGAAGATTTGGCACTCCAACTTCAAATGGACCCCAATATTTTGCGCCAAAGCTTGCAAGAGAACGGCCGAGATACCCAAGCATTGACCCAAGCGCCTTTTGTCGCCTTGGGGCCGGTCAAAAGCTACATGGTCTTGACCGATGGCGGCCTCCAAGTGAGTGAGCGTCACGAGGTCATTGGAAACGATGGCCAACCCATTGCTGGATTATTTGCCGCTGGGTCGGTGGGCCAAGGCGGTCTATTGCTGTACGGACATGGCCATCATTTGGGATGGGCATTTGTATCTGGCCGAAGGGCAGGGCGCTTTGCTGCATCGCATGCCGTCGACTGATCCCTAGCATGTCTGGGCAAGTTCGTCCAAAGCGAATTTATTTTGCCTTGCGCCATCCACAATGGTTCGGCGACGCATTCAAAGCAAGGTGGCGGCAACATGGCCAATTGGCCATGAGATTCATGTCTGAGCAATCTTGGGCCCATGTCGACAGATATGTTCATGGAGACCGGATTGCTTTGGACGGATTTCCAAGCACAGGTCGCGCTTACGATGGCATGGGCATTGTTTTTTTCAATAGCCTTTGGTCGAGACAACAACACCTGGCCAATGCACAGGCGCGCGAAGTTTTGCTGGCCGATGAAGACGAAACATTTGAGGATCGTGTCAGTCAGCACGGGATGGTGTGCCAAGAAAATATCGTTTTGAGGTTGCAAAATTCCAGTGTCAAATGGGTTCAAATTTACAAAGCCAACCCAGGTTGTTCTTTGGAAGTGATGGACCAACATCTGGGCGTTCACCGCGAGTTGCTGCTGTCTCAACCAAACTTGGGTATTCAAAGTTGGATTGAAAACCGACCCCTTCCCCCTGAGTCAATGGCCGGATGGGGATTGAGCGCCGATGTGATCGTAGAAATTGGATTTCAATCCGTTGATGCGGTTCAAGACTTGGTGAACAGAAACGCCATAAAACACATTGAGCCCATTCAAAACCCGCTGATCTCATGCACGCTCAATATGTTGGTCAAAGACATCGATCTCAAAGGCGCTGCACACGCGTAGTTCGGTATTGAAACTTGCTTGAATGCAAAGAAATTGACTTGGATCAAGGGCAGCGTGTTGGCTTGCGCTCAAAATTTTGCTGAGCTTATCGATCCATATCAACCAACTCAAAGGGGGCTAGCATGATTCAATCTTTGCATTCTCTGACGCTATCTGTGCCGGATTTGGAGGTCGGGAAAGCCTTTTACACCTGCATGGGTCTGACCTGTCGGCGTGAGGATCAGGCTTATGTCTTTCAATGTGATGGGCGCGACCAGGATCAATTGCGTTTGATCAAAGGCCCAAAAAAAGAAATAGCGTGGATGACCTGGACCACCCATCAAAAGGGATATGCACAAATTTTAAAAACGCTCACGGATAAAAAGATTGATTTTCAACACGCCCATGCTGGCGCAAGCGAAGACGATGCAACTGCGGAAAGCCTTTGGTTGCGTGACCCAGATGGCATGCTGCTGAATATTGTTGTGTCTGGAAGTGCGAGCCAAAGCCGCGAGCCGGTCAAGTTGAATCACCCCGGAGCGATGTTTCACCGCATTGCTGAGCGCGGGGCGCCAGACCGCCATGTGGATGCGCGTCCCAGAAACCTGGGACATGTGCTCAAGTTTTCAACGGATGTGAATCGATTGGTGGCGTTTTACACAACGGTTTTGGGAATGAAGCTCTCGGACAGGATCGGTGACAAAGAGGTTGCATTTTTGCGGTGTGCGGGTGACAGCGATCACCACACCTTGGCTTTGGCTCTGAGCCAATTGCCTGGCTTGCACCATTGCTCTTGGGAGATGGGCAACTTGGATCAAATTCAATTGTGTGCCCAACGCTTGATAGATGCGGGCTACCAAGACAGCTGGGGTGTGGGGCGCCACATTTACGGCTCCAATTACTTTCACTATGTGCGAGACCCGTGGGGCAGCTTGTGTGAGTTTTATTGGGACATTGACTTTATTGCCGAAGATTCGGCTTGGGACATGCAAGTCGCCAGCGCCAGTGGCTCGACATTGCACGAAAACCTGTACCAATGGGCCTCAAGCCCACCGCCGGATGATTTTTTAAAAAATTACGAGGCTGCTCATTGATACAGAGTCCCAATGGCCCATTCGGGGCCTGTCAGGGTTCACCGCATCGGGCGGGGAAGATGGGGTTGAATTCAACTCAGTTGTCGGCGCAGCTATCAGGTTTGGGAAGTTGGTGCCGATCTTGGTGGGGTCAAGAGGTTTTTATGGACCTCTCCCTTCTCTGAAAGCAAGGCCATGGGCTATTTGATCTCTTTTCTTTTGGGTATCTTTGTCGCAACCGTAGGCGTCAGCGGCGCGGCCTCTGTGTTGGACAAGGCCGTGAAACACACGCAGGAATACATGAAAGAGTCAGTTAAATGAAGCGTGCTTCAGTTTGATTGCACACTGGACTTCATGCTTTGAAGGATGAATTGGGTCACCTCAGCCTGGACCGTGTTTTTCCACCAGAATGCGTTACGCCACTCTGACAGATTGATGATCGAAGAGGCGGCTAGCAGCAAAAAAATGCCGGAAAACATGCCCAAAATGCCGCCCAGCGTTCGGTGGGCTGGTTGGGGGCCGCTGCGGGTGAAGAGCTTTTTGTGCAAAACCACAGCTTGATGACCCAAAATCAATGTGCCGATCAATGCGATCAAAGCGCCCAAATTGTCTCTGATGGATTCTCCTGGCCCGCTCAAGGGTAACCACTGGGCAATGGTAGGGCCCAATTTAACAAAAGCCACAAATGCCGCCAAAAACCCCAGCATGGACAAGGCTTGTGGCAGCCATCCACGGTAAGCTCCAATGATCACTGATATGATGATGGAAAGGTAAATCCAATCCAAATAGCTTAAGCCAATGATCATTGATAGATTGAAACGTGTATTTTGGTATATTTTAAGCTAATTTAGGGTTTTTTGAGGATTTGTGAGTTTTAAACTCAAAAAATCGACGATAGAAATTCGATCAAAATTTTTATTTATTTAAATGACTTAATTGTGTGGATAAATAAATTAATTGAAAAATAAATAAAAATTCAGGCGTCAGTGGGTTGCTTGCGTTCTGTGAACCTTTGAATTTGAACTCTGACCAATTCGATATGTTCGCGCAATACATACACCTCAGATGAGGTCAAAGATAAATTCTCTAAAGCAATTTCATCTTCAATGCGGTTTAGCATGAACTCATATTCAACTGCAGAAAATTGAACTGTGTTTGAGCGCATGCGTGTTTCCACATCCCCCAACGACTTGTATAACCTTGAAAATTTTCTGCTGGTTCGCCATTTCATGATGGATGGAATGAATTTCAGCATCGGAAAAATAATAAGTAAAAACGGCAATAAAGACTTTATCAATCGCTCGACAATGCTAGCCAATTCAAATGGCAAATACTGGGATAAAAAAGGCATGCCTTTTTTATAAAAAATATCGGCCTCATCACTTAAAGGAAGCCCAACATCTTTGTCGGATGGAAATTCCCCCTCTGCACTGATCAGGCTGGGCGCATGATGGGCCTTATCCATGATGCTGAGCATCAAATACTGGATGGCAGGGTGCAGTTGTCGATTGACAACCACGGTATTGGTGACCGCCACCGTGCGAAATTCGGTCGCTGGTTGTGCGCTTGCCAAGTCGATGGTGGATGGTGCCAAGGGGGTGACATGCAAATATCTGAGATTTCGATGAAACGCCTCAGCGTCTTTCAAATCCACCTCCAAAATGTCTGGGCTTGTAAACAGTGACTTGATATTTTGGTTTTCAGGCGGATCCATGAAAAAACCAATATCCAATTGATCCGATTTCAATAGCGCCATACTTTCCATGGTCGGCGCATCAAAAAACTTTGAGTTCTGTGGCGTGATACCCGACAGGCTTAAAAGCTGGAGGGCCAGTAATCTGACACCGCTGCCTTCTGGCCCAACATTGATACGCATGCCTTTGAGTTGGCTCAAGTCAGTGATGATGGGGGTTCCTTTTCGGCGAAACACCCAGATGGGTTCATAAGAAATACTTCCCAATGATCGCAACTCGGGTTGGTTCTTGGCCTGAATCAAACCATCGTGTGTGAGCGCGAGATCCGCCTTGCCGTCTTTCACAAGTTGTAAGTTATCCAAAGCGCCCAAGGTTTGAACGATCTCCAAAGATATGCCCTCTTGTGCCAAGGCAAGCTTGTAGCCTGATGCAACATCATGGAAATAGCTTCCTTGCGATCCAGCTGCAATGCGCAAATGTGTAGGCGGTGCTGGAAAAATAAAACGAAAAAGAATGGCCAGCAACAAAACGAAAACCAAAGAAAAAAGAATAAATAAATTCGATGAACGAAGGTAATGTTTGGGCATGTTCAATATATTCATGAATTCAAATTTATTGAAAGTAGGGAATAGACGCATCAAAGCATAAATGAAGTTGGCTGGGGCATGCCAATCGACTCAAATTCGGTTAAAGCCATTGCGCGCCATAAAAAAACCCACCGACTTTGAAAAATCAGTGGGTTCATCAGATCGACCATTTTGGTCGGGGTGAGAGGATTCGAACCTCCGGCCTCCACGTCCCGAACGTGGCGCTCTACCAGGCTAAGCTACACCCCGAAGTACTTCAGTGTAGCAAAGCACTGTAGCAAGGCAAAGCTAGCGCACTCACGGTTTTTTGCTGCTTTGGTTGGTGTAAATGGCGGCCTGTTGTACTTTCTTGACGTGCAAAAGACACTCCGAACGCAAGCCGGAGGAATTGATTTTTTCGCAGGTATAAGAGTTGGGTTGTACCTTGGCCATGCACAGCATTTTTTTGTCGGAGCTGGACATGGTGTCGCAAAACCGGGTGGCTTTTTGTTGAATCGCTGCACACATGGCCTTGTCGTCATTGTCGGCCAATGTTTCGCAGTCTTGCGCTTGGGCAAAGGCCCAAACGGGAAGAGATACAAGAAAGGCCCAGATTAATTTCTTCACGAACATCTCTCCTGGTTTGGTCTGAGAACGTGTGTGGCCAGTTTGGCGTGTTGGCGTGGCGATCAAGGTTGAGTGGGGGGCACGGTGGCCGTGGCAGGCGCATCTTCACCGGCGGCATCTTCGGAGCCGGGCTCTCCATCTGAAGTCTTGCGCTGAGTTTTTTGCTTGAGCTTGTCCTCTTTCTTGCGCTTTTTGGCCAACTCCTTTTGGCGTTTTTCGTAGCTGTAATTGGGGGTGGCCATATTGCGTCCTTTGTCAGGTTCTTCGGTTCAGGAGTTGAGCGGCCAATTGGTGCAAGGCCTCTCGGTAAGGTGATGGGGGCAGGGCGCTGAGTGCTGCCATGGCGCGTTGGGCCTCAGCGGCAGCGGCGGCTTGGGTCGCCTCCAGGGCCCCCGTGCTGCGCACAATGGACACAATGTTTTGCAGGGCTTGCAAGTCACCGGTTTCAATGGCGTTGCGGATGGTTTGGCTTTGTTCTGGGCTGCCGTTTCGCATGGCCAAGATCAAGGGCAAGGTGGTCTTGCCTTCGCGCAGGTCGTCGCCCAAGTTTTTGCCAAAATCAAGGCTGTCGCCCGCGTAGTCCAGCAAGTCGTCAACCACTTGGAAAGCGGTGCCCAGGGCTTGACCATAGGTGGCACAGGCTAGTTCTGTGGCTGCGTCAGACTGCGCCAAGATGGGGGCCAAGCGAGCACTGGCCTCAAACAGCTTGGCGGTTTTGGAGCGAATCACCAGGAGATAGTCGTCTTCACTGAGTGAGGCGTCGTGGGTGTTCATGAGTTGCAACACCTCGCCTTCGGCGATCACATTGGTGGCCTCGGCCAATACTTCCATGACGCGCATTTGGCCACTTTCGACCATCATCTGAAATGCCCGCGAGTACAAAAAGTCACCGACCAACACACTGGCGGGGTTGCCAAAGCTTTGATTGGCAGTGGGGCGACCGCGTCGCAGGGTGGATTCGTCCACCACATCATCGTGCAGCAAGGTGGCGGTATGGATGAATTCGACCACCGCCGCCATGGGGTGTCGCTGGGGACCTTCAAAGCCAATGGCTTTGGCCATCAAGAGCAACAATGCGGGCCGCAGTCGCTTGCCGCCAGCGGCAATGATGTATTGAGAAACTTGGCCCACCAGGGGAACGCCGGAAGACAGGCGATCGTGAATGATGCGATCCACTTCAGACATATCCTGGGCGATCAAGGACAGGGCTGTGGCGGAGGCGTCAGGCAAAGTTGACAAGTGGTATGGGCTCTTGGTAAGGGTTCAGATCATTATAGGTACGGCTTTTAGACCCCGCGGATACCCCCTGGACATGCCTATCCCTTTTGGATCCTGCCCAGGCAACTTGAAGGCACAGGCGGGGCCACCGTTTAGAAATCAACCACTGGTTATAAATTCTGATAGAATTTCAGGTTCTTCAAAAATCCTTTTGGAGAGCCTTCAGAGAACATTTTCCCAGAGGTCCTTATGTACGCGGTCATAAAAACCGGTGGCAAACAGTATCGTGTTGCTGCTGGCGAAAAAATTAAAGTAGAACAGATTGCTGCGGACGTTGGCCAAGAGATTGTGATTGACCAAGTGCTCGCCGTCGGTAACGGCGCAGAGCTCAAGGTTGGCACACCCTTGGTGTCCGGTGCAAC
>CAMDLJ010000075.1 GCA_945901665.1 Bordetella parapertussis
ACCATCAAACCCGCGCGCCAACACTTGCGCTTTTGGACAGGCTTGCTGCTGGGCTGCGCCCTGGCCCCGTTGTGGGCGCAAAGTGGCAAGTTCCCAGATGGACCGATCAAAATGATTGTGCCCTTTGCCCCCGGCGGCGGCGTGGACACGGCGGGCCGCTTGATTGCCAAGCAAATGCAAAGCCGACTGGGCGTGTCGGTGTTGGTGGAAAACCGCGCTGGCGCCAATGGCAGCGTGGGCGGCAAAGTGGTGCAAACCGCCGCTGCCGATGGCCAGACCTTGTTGTTCTCGGGCGCCACCCATGTGCTGGCCAAGCAGGTGATGTCCAAAGCACCTTACGACCCGGTGACCGATTTCGCGCCGGTGGCGCGGGTGGGCGAAGCACCGCTGCTGCTGGTCATTTCACCCAACTTGCCGGAACAAAAACTCAGCGAGGTGGTCAACTCAGCGCGCCAAAACCCCGACAAATGGACCGCCGCCCTGCCCGCCATGGGCGCCCCCAGCCACTTGGCCACGCTGCTGCTGGCGCAAAAATCCAATCTGAAAATCACCACCGTTCCGTACAAAGGCACGGCCCCAGCGCTGGTGGACATTGCCGGTGGCCATTCGCAAATATTGATGGACTCCATCATCGCTTTGCTGCCCATGGCCAAAAGCGGCAAGGTCAAACCCATCGTGACCACCTCGGCCAAGCGCAGCGCCATTGCCCCTGATATTCCAACGGCTGCGGAAAGTGGCGTGCCCGGATTGGTCTACACCAGTTGGTACGGCATTTGGGCACCCCTGGGCACACCGGCCGATCGGGTGCAGCTGCTCAATACCGCCATCAATGAATCGGTCAACGAACTGAACAAAAGTGGCGCCTTTGCCGCACTGGGCATTGAAGGGATCGTCGAAAGCGTGGACCAGTTCACCCGCTTCATCGCCACCGATGTGGCACAAAGCGCCGAGCTGCTGCGTGGTGCGGGCTTCAAGCCCGAATAAACCATGGGCAAGGGGCAGCTGCACCCCAGCGAAACAAGCTGGCACTCGGATGCACAAACCGGTGCACGGGTGCGGCAAATCACGTCTGCCGCAGGCATCCACCACCACCCCTTCTTTTTTGTGCCGGCCCACGACGGTGGCATGCGGTATACATTTTTTGTCTCGCACCGCACAGGTCAGCCGCAAATTTATGCCGAGTTGCGCGACAGCGGGCAGTTGCTGCAGTTGACCGATCACCCCGACCTCATCCCGTGGTCGCTGCACCCCACCCGCGATGGTCGCCACCTGCTCTTCACCACCGAGCGCGGCGCCCACCGCCTGGAGATGGCGAGCTTGCAAGAAGATCTGTTGTTCGCCTTCCCCCAGCAAACCAACCGGGTTGAGGGCATGGTGGGCGCGGCCATGGGCACCACCACCTTGTCGTGTGACGACCAGACCTGGGCCATCCCACTGCGGCGCGCGGGTCGCTCGACCATGCTGTTCATCGACTTGCAACAGCAAACCACCCACGAGGCTTTTGACAATGACGTCATTGGCCACCCCCAGTTTTGCCCCGACGACCCAGAACTGATTTTTTATGCGGGCCCGATGACCGATCGCTTGTGGATTGGCAGCGTCGATGGGCTGCGCCACGAGCGGCTGTACCAGCGCGAAAGCGACCAACAGTGGATCACCCACGAAAGCTGGATACCCGGCACCCTGGAGTTGGCCTTTGTCGATTGGCCCCGTGGCATGCAAGCCATCCATGTGCACACCGGTGCCAGGCGGTGGGTCAGCCACTTCCCCGCTTGGCATGCGTATCCAGATGCCACAGGCCAGAGCTTTGTGTGTGACACCAACTTTCCAGACAAGGGACTGCACACATTTGCCGCGCGCGGCCCCGCCAGCGCGGGTCGCTTGCTGTGCCAATCGCTGGCCACGTCTATCGGCACGCACTGGAATGGGCCCTTTCCCTACAACCACGGGCCGGTGAAGGTGCATGCCCCGCAGCACACCCATCCGCACCCGCGTTTTTCACCCGATGGCCGCTGGGTGATCTTTACCTCCGACCGCACGGGATGCGCGCAGCTGTATGAGTGTGCAGTGCCATGACCCACCCACCACCATTCACGCCATGGACCTGAGCGGATTGCCCCAACTCGATGCCGAGCCTGCGCCCCATGAGGCGCAACGCGTGCGCTCACTGATTCGGCAAGCCACCATCACCGGCACCAGTCGCGGCCAAGCGATGGGTTTTTTGCAATGCAATTTGGCCATCTTGCCCAAAGCACACGCAGATGATTTTTGGCTGTATTGCCAACGCAATGCACGAGCCTGCCCGGTGCTGGAAGTGACGCAGCCGGGTCGCACCGAGCCACAACGTTTGGCACCTGGCGCAGATTTGCGCACCGATTGCGCGCGCTATGCGGTGTTCATCCATGGTCAGCGACAAGCCGATCAGACCGATATCGTGGATGTGTGGCGCGACGACTTGGTCACGTTTTTGATCGGCTCGGGCATCACCTTTGACCAGGCCTTTGAGCAAGCGGGCATTCCGACCCATGCCGACCGCTGGGTGGTCACGACCACACTGCCGACGCAAGCAGCAGGGATTTTTGGCGGACCTTTGATCGTCACCATGCGCTGGCTCACACCCGAACACGCGCAACGGGCCCATGCAATCAGTGCGCGCTTTCCGCTGAACCACGGCGCGCCCATCCATATGGGCGACCCAGCCGAGATCGGTGCCGATTTGGAGCACCCTTTGTTTGGCGGTCCCGTGCCCGCTTTGCCCAAAGGAAAAGTCGCTGTTTTTTGGGCCTGTGGTGTGACACCCCAGGCCGCCGCTGAGGCAGCGGCCCTGCCCTTGTTCATCGCGCATGCACCGGCGCACAGTTTCATCACCGATGTGCGGGCCGCTGGATTGATGACGGCTTGAGTGCCGCTCGATTCAGCACCGCTTTGTTTGACCCCCGCAACCGAGGCAACCACCATGACCACCTTTGAGAAAAAAATTTCGCGCCGCCATTGGCTAGCTGCCGCCGCCGGCACCACCCTTGCGCCCCATGGTTGGGCCCAGGCTTACCCGGACAGACCGGTCAAAATCATTGTCCCGTTTGCCCCAGGTGGCCCCAGCGACATCATGGGCCGCTGGTTGGCGCAGCGGCTGGGTGAGCGAACGGGCAAATCGTTCGTGGTGGAAAACATCGCTGGTGCAGGCGGCAACATTGGCATGGGTGCGGCCGCCAGGGCCCCTGCCAATGGCTTGACTTTGTTGCTGGCCTCTTCCACCTATGTGGTCAACCCCAGCCTTTACAAGACGGCCACCTACGACCCAATCAAAGACTTCGTACCGATTTCAATGGTGGGTGAATCGCCCCATGTGTTTTTTGTCCACCCATCTGTGAATGCACAAAACATGCGCCAACTCATCGAGCGCGTGCGCGCCCAACCGGGCAAATTCAGCTATGTATCGGCCGGGTCGGGCACGATCGCCCACTTGTCGGTAGAGCAACTCAAAATCAGCCTGGGCCTGGACGTGACGCACATACCCTTTAAGGGAGCAGGGCCAGCGGTCCAATCTGTGGTCAGTGGTGAAATCGCTTTGGGTTGCACCACCTTGCCGCCGGTCAAAGAGTTGGTGCGCGCAGGCTTGTTGCGTGCGTTGGCGGTGACCAGTGCGCAGCGCTTTGCCTCGGCCCCGCTGATCCCCACCATGACCGAGTCGGGCTTGAGTGACCAAGAGTCCTCGACCTGGCAGGCCCTGATGGCCCCCACTGGCACGCCAGCGGCCATCGTGTCGTTTCTGCACCGCGAAATCGTGTCCATCGTCAACGGCCCTGGTGTGCGCGAGAACTTGGTGGACATGGGCTTCAACGCCATCGCCAGCCAGCCTGCAGAACTGAGCCATCAAATCAACTCTGAAATAGACCGCTGGCGGCGCGTGATTCAGGCTTCGCGCATAGAGGCTTGAGGCGCTGACATACAGGATTCAATGGGTCATCCCACAACTGGGTTTGTGTGAAAGCATGGGTGCAGACCCAAGCCAAAGCCCGAAAACCCTCCAACACAACGTCGGCGATTTTTTGCTCGTCTTCAATCAACAAGCTATTCATATGCCAAAAATCGCTTATGTGGATCCCGTCATTTACCACCCGCCCCTGTGGTTTCTGGCTCAGGCCAACGCCCTGCCAGGTTCTTGAGCAAAACATTGATGGCCACCAAGCGGCGTGTTTGCACATCGATCAAACCGCGCTCGGCGCTGAGCTCACTGGTTTGGGCCGTGACCACCGCCAAATAGCTGACCGCACCGGCCCGGTACTGGGCTTCGGTGATGGACAAATTGCGCCGTGCCGCTTGCAAGGCTTGCGCTTGCACCTGGGCTTGCAAAGCCAACTGGGCCGCGGCGACCAAGTTGTCCTCCAGCTCTTGCATGGCGGTGAGCACAGTTTGACGGTAGGTGGCCACGCTGGCATCGCGTGCGGCCAAGGCATCGGCGCGGGCAGCGCGGCGCAAGCCGCCATCAAACACCGATTGAACCAAGGACGGGCCCACCGACCAAAACATATTCGAGGCACCGACCAAACTGCCCAAGTCTTGGTTGCGGTAGCCGGCATTGGCCGACAAGGTGAGTGCCGGGAAAAAAGCCGCCTGAGTCACCCCCATTTGGGCATTGGCCGCGGCCACACGCCGCTCGGCACCGGCCACATCCGGTCTGCGCAACAGCAAAGTGGTGGACAAACTGGGCGGCAATTCGGGCACGGCCAAGGCCTGAGTGCGGGTTGCCATTGGCAGGGCAGATGGCGACTGCCCCACCAGCACTGCCAGCGCGTGGCCCAGCTGGGTGCGTTGGGTGCGCAGGTCCAAGCGTTGCGCTTGTGCGGTTTGCAGCTGCAACTGCGCTTGCGCCACATCAGCGGCTGAGACCACGCCGGCTTGGTAGCGGTAATCGGTCAATTGCAGCGATTTTTCATAGGCCAACACCGCTTGATCGAGCACCGCCAATTGCTGATCCGCACTGCGCAATGACAAATAGGTTTGAACCAATGTGGATTGGGCCGACAAGCGCGCAGCGGCCAAGTCTTCGCGGCTGGCTTGCAAACGCGCATCGGCCGCGCGGTTCAGGCCACTGACTCGGCCCCACAGATCTACTTCCCAAGAAACAGGTGCGCTCAAGCTGTAATTGGTGCCGGTCACGGTGGCCGGTGTGTTTTCGCTGCGCGACACACCCAGGTTGGCATTCACCGTGGGAAACAAACTGGCTTGGGCCGTGCCCACCGCAGCCTGGGCTTGGCGCACCAAGGCTGCCATGGCCTGCAAATTGTGGTTGCCCAGCACCAATTGCCGCTGCAAATCGTCCAACACCGGGTCTTGAAACAACTGCCACCAGGACGGGTCGGCGGCGGGCACCCCGCTGGCCGACTGCCATGGACCCGTGGCCGCTGGTGTGGATAAGCCCAAAGCAGGCATGGGTTGGGGTTTGAGCCAACCGCAGGCCGTCAACAGCAGGGCCATGCTGAACAGCACGCATCGATGGGGTGAAACAAGGCTCATGTGGGCCTCCATTGTGCAGCGGGTGTCGCGCTGGGTGACCACACCCGAGGCCCCATCACACGCTGGCGCAAGCGCTCCAAGCCGACAAACACCACAGGGGTGGTGTACAGGGTCAGCAGTTGGCTGAGCAGCAAACCACCCAACACCGACAGACCCAAGGGCCAGCGCAGCTCGGCACCGTCTCCCTGGCTCAGGGCCAAGGGCAATGCGCCCAGCATGGCGGCCAAGGTGGTCATCCAAATCGGGCGCACGCGCAATTGGCAGGCCTGGTAGATGGACTGGGCCGCGCTCCATCCCCGGCGTTGCCGCTCCAAGGCAAAGTCGATCATCAAAATCGCATTCTTTTTGACAATGCCAATCAACAAGATCACCCCGATCATGGCGATGATGGAGAACTCGGTGTCAAACAGCATCAAAGCCAGTAAAGCGCCCACACCGGCCGAGGGCAAGGTGGACAAAATGGTGATGGGGTGCAATAAGCTTTCATACAGCACACCCAGCACCAAATACAGGGTGACCAAGGCCGCCAATATGAGCAAGGGTTGCGTCTCCAAAGAGCGCTGATAGGCATTGACCGTGCCCGAGAAGCTGCCCCGCACAGACACTGGGATTTTCAATTCGCCCAATGCTTTGTCCATGGCTTCAGTGGCCTGGGACAAGGACACCCCAGGGGCCAGGCTGAAGCTGATGGTGTCCGAGGGCACGCCGCCCTCGTGGCTGACCGACAAAGCCGTGTGGGTCATCTCCAAGCGCGCAAAAGCGCTCAAGGGCACGGCTTGGCCACTGGCGTTGATGAACTGCATTTGCTGCAAAGACTCTGGCCCTTGGAGGTGCTGGGGGGCCAACTCCATCACCACCCGGTATTGGTTCAAGGGATGGTAGATCACACCCACCTGGCGTTGCCCATAGGCGTTGTTCAAGGTCGCATCGATCATGCGCATGCTCAAGCCCAGCCGGGCCAGGGCCTCGCGGTCAATCACCAAAGTGGTTTGCAAGCCACGGTCTTCATAGTCGGTGTTGATATCTTCCAATTGGGGCAAGCGGCTCAGGGCCAAGCGGATGCGTGGCTCCCACACGCTCAGGTCTTCCAAATCATCGGTTTTCAAGGTGTATTCGTACTGGGCACTGGAGACGCGGGCACCGATGCGCAAATCTTGACCCGGCACCAAAAACAACGAGGCACCGGCTTGCTTGGCCAGTTTGGGGCGCAAGCGGGCCACCACTTGATCGGCAGAGACATCGCGCTGATCGCGCGGCTTCAAAGACAAAAACATTTGCGCCGAATTGCGTCGGCCACCACCGGTGAAACCGGTCACGCTTTCCACCGCAGGGTCGGCGCGCACGATGGCAATAAACTCGTCCAAGCGTTTTTGCATGGCTTGGAACGAGGTGCTTTGATCGGCCCGGATGGAGCCAAAAATGCGTCCCGTGTCTTGTTGCGGGAAAAAACCTTTTGGAATAGATTGGTACAAATACACATTCAGCCCAATGGCCGCGAACAAAATCAACCACATCACCGGTTGATGGCGCAGTGCCCAAGCCAGGCTGACGCGGTAAAACCGCGAAGCCTTGGGGCGACGCGCCCACCAGCGCCGCCACCCTGTGAGCTGGGGGAGAGGCGCCGCAGGCACAGTAGGTACCAAACGGACATGGGGCTGCAACAAGGCCGCGCACATCATGGGCGTGGTGGTCAGGGAGACCCACAGCGATATCAAAATGGCCAGGGAGAGCACCACCGCAAATTCATGGAACAAGCGGCCCAGCACCCCGCCCATGAGCAAGATGGGGATGAACACCGCGATCAAGGACAGGCTGATGGACACCACGGTGAAGCCAATTTCGCGGCTGCCCCTCAGCGCAGCTTGCAAAGGCGTGGCGCCGCGCTCCAGGTGGCGGGTGATGTTCTCCAGCACCACAATGGCGTCATCCACCACAAAGCCCGTGGCAATGGTCAAAGCCATCAATGACAGGTTGTTCAAGCTGTAACCCAAGAGATACATGCCCGCAAACGTGCCCGCCAGTGACACTGGCACGGCCACGCTGGGAATCAAGGCCGAGCGCAGGCGGCGCAAAAACAAGCCCACCACCACGATCACCAAGCCCACCGAGATGGCCAAGGATTTTTGGATCTCACCCAAGGAGGCGCGAATCGTCAAGGTGCGGTCGGACACCACTTGCATGTCCACCGCCGCAGGGATGCCCGCTTGCAGCACCGGCATCAGGGCGCGCACCCGCGCCACGGTTTCGATGACATTGGCATCGGGCTGCTTATTGAGCAATATCAGAATGGCTGGCTCGCCGTTGGACACGCCGTAGTTGCGCACGTCTTGCACCGAGTCGCTGACCTGGGCCACGTCACCCAAGCGCACGGCGCGGCCATCGCGGTAGCGCAGCACCAAAGGGGTGTAGTCGTCGGCGCGGCTGGCCTGGTCGTTGGCGCCGATTTGCCAACTGCGTTGGGCATCTTCGACCTGGCCTTTGGGCCGGTTGGCATTGGTCGCGGCCACGGCCGTGCGCACATCTTCCAGTGCCAGGCCTTGGCTCGCCAGTTTGGCCGGATCGATTTCAATGCGCACCGCTGGCAAGGCCCCACCGCCAATGGTCACCTGCCCCACGCCATCGACCTGCGACAAGCGCTGGGACAACAAGGTGGACGCCACGTCATAGAGCTGGCCGCGTGAGAGGTTTTTCGAGGTCAAGGCCAAAATCAAAATCGGCGCATCGGCGGGGTTGACCTTGCGGTAACTCGGGTTGCTGGGCATGCCCGTGGGCAACAGGGCGCGCGAGGCATTGATGGCCGCTTGCACATCGCGCGCTGCGCCGTTGATGTCTCGGCTGAGGTCAAATTGCAAACTCACCCGGGTGCTGCCCAGCGATGAGTAAGAGGTCATTTCATTGACCCCGGCGATGGTGCCCAAGGCCCGCTCCAGAGGCGTGGCCACAGTGGCGGCCATGGTCTCTGGGCTGGCCCCCGGCAAATTGGCCTGCACCGAAATGGTCGGGAACTCGACCTGGGGCAAGGGGGCCACCGGCAGTTGGAAATAGGCCAACACCCCTGCCAGAGCCAGACCCAGGGTGATCAAGGTGGTGGCCACCGGTCGGGCCACAAAGGGGGCCGAGAAATGGGGTGCACCATCGGTCCAGGCATCGCGCACGCGGTTCATGGCCGCACCTGTGGCAAACGCCGCGCAAAAAACAAATAAATCACTGGCGTGGTGTACAAGGTCAACCACTGGCTCACGATCAAGCCGCCCACCATGGTCACGCCCAGCGGCTGGCGCAACTCGCTGCCCACGCCGCTGCCCAGCATCAAGGGCAAGGCACTGAGCAAGGCACACAAGGTGGTCATCAAAATCGGGCGAAAGCGCTGCAAACAAGCTTGGTGAATGGCCTCGCGCGGTGGCAAGCCTTGCTCGCGCTCGGCATCCAGCGCAAAGTCAATCATCATGATGGCGTTTTTCTTGACGATGCCAATCAGCAAGACGATGCCAATCACTGCGATCATCCCCAGGTCCATGCCCGCCAGCAGCAAGGCCAGCAGCGCGCCCACGCCGGCCGAGGGCAGGGTGGACAAAATGGTGATGGGGTGGATATAGCTCTCATACAAAATACCCAGCACGATGTACATGGTGACCACGGCGGCCAAGATCAACCACAAGGTATTGACCAGCGAGGCCTGAAAGGCCAAAGCCGCACCTTGGAAACGGGTTTCGATGGACACCGGCATGCCCTGGGCCAACAGTTCAGTGCGCGCAGCCTCAATGGCCTGCACCGCTTGCCCCAGTGCAAAACCGGGCGCCGGGTTGAACGACAAGGTGACCGCCGGGTACTGCGCCACATGGGTGATGCTGAGCAAGGCCGGTTTTTCCACCACCTGGGCCAATGACGACAAGGGCACTTGCACGCCAGCAGCGGCAGGCACATACAAACGCTGCAATGCCGCAGGACCCAGGCGCTGGGCGCTGGCCACTTCCAACACCACGCGGTACTGGTTGCTTTGGGTGAAGATGGTCGAGATCAAGCGCTGGCCAAACGCGTTGTACAAGGCCTGGTCGATGGCCGACACACTCACCCCCAGGCGGGCAGTGGCCTCACGGTCGATCTGCACATA
>CAMDLJ010000076.1 GCA_945901665.1 Bordetella parapertussis
AGCATTTGGCGGCGAAAGGCAACGATGGCCATGTCGCTCGCGCCCAAACGGTCGTGCTCGCGGTCGACGATCGGCCCCATGCCCACCCACATCGCCAAATCTTGGTTCGGAATGCCGGGGATGCCAGTGAAGTTGCCCGCCTTCATGGCGGCGCGGTCTTGCATGAAGTGGTTGCCCACGTGGCGCACCGGGTGGAAAGCGGTGTCCACGTCCACCCCCACCTCGGTGTGCAAAAACTTGCGCCACGCCGCCGTGTCGGGCGTGGTCTGCGGGTCGCCCCAGGCGATGAAATGAAACGCCGTGTGGTGGTCGTCGATGGGGGTATTGAAGTTGGCCACGTTGTACTGGTCGTTGGGCGGTATCAAGGCCGCTGAAGGGGCCACAAACACCGTGGTGCGCACGTATTCGTGGGTGGCGGCGTTTTGAATCGGTCGGCGCAGCGCCGCATATCGAAAACCGTAGCCATTGACCTCGACTTGCATGCGCGGGGCTTTGTCGGTGGAGGGGCGCAACCAGTTTTCATTGTTGGCCTTGGCGCCATTCACCCGGGCAGGCAACATGTCTGAGGAGTGCAAACTTGAGCTGTGGGCCGAATCGATTTGACCCTCCAAAATTTGCGCCCAGTTGGCTGGGATGATGATTTTGGCGATCGACACCTGCACATCGTCGGTGGGCGCCCAGCGCGGGGGCACAAAGGCAGTCATGGTCTCTGGCGGGCCCATATAAGCCCACACCGCGCCCGCCCATTCGTGGGTGGGATAGGCCTTGTGCTTGACCTTGCTGACCAAGCCGCTGCCCGCAGGCTCTGAGCTCATCTCGATCACATGGCCGCTGACATCCATTTTCCAGCCGTGATAGAGACACCGCAGGCCACCATGCTCATTGCGGCCGTACACCAGCGACGCGCGCCGGTGCGGGCACTGCTCATCTAAGACGCCGACCTGGCCCTCGGTGTCGCGAAACACCACCAAGTTCTCGCCCAAAACGCGGGCGCGCACCGGGGTGCCATCGGGCTCGGGCACCTCTTCGGCCAAGCACACCACCTGCCAGTGGCGGCGCATCAACTGGCCCATCGGGGCATCGCCCTCGACACGGCACATCAACATGTTTTCTTCGTGGGTCAGCATCATCGCTCCTGGGCTGGCGGCATGGGCGGGGAAAAAAGGGCTTGCCGATAAATACTTAGTGATCTAAGATTATGAATCCTTTTTACACCTTGTCAAGCCTGCAGGCGTCGGTACAAACCATGTCCCCTTTCTCTTTGGCAGTCGCCGCCCTCGGCGCATTGCGGGTGCGCCGAAAACACCCCATCGCCCGTGACATCATGCGCTTTGAACTGGCGCACCCCCAAGGCCAAGACTTGCCAGATTGGTCAGCAGGCGCCCACATCAGGCTGGAGACACCGGGCGGCCACACCCGCAGTTATTCCTTGTGCGGCCCGGTGGGCGCGCGCGACCACTGGGCGATTGCGGTCAAGCGCGAGGCCCATGGGCGCGGCGGCTCGGTCAGCTTGGTCGACAAGGTTCAAGAAGGCGATGAACTGCCCCTGCGTGGGGGCGACAACTGGTTTGCCCTGGACCCCCAGGCACCAGAACACATCCTGATCGCCGGCGGCATTGGCCTCACGCCCTTGTATGCCATGGCCCAAACCCTGGCCCAAACCCCGACAGCGAGGTTCCATTTGTATGTGTGCAGCCGCGACGCTGAGAGCACGGCTTTTTTGAGCGACTTGCAACAAGCCCCATGGCGCGAGCATGTCACCGTGCACCACGATGCAGGCGACCCCAGCCAGTCGCTGGACCTGTGGCCGCTGCTGGAAACCCCCAGCAACGCCCATGTGTATTGCTGCGGCCCGCAAGGCTTGATGGACAGTGTGCGCGACATGAGCGGGCACTGGCCCACGCACCAAATCCACTTTGAAAGCTTTGGCGCAAGCCAGCAAGGCTGGGCCGAGAACCAAGCCTTTGAGGTGGTGCTGCACAGCAGCGGCCAGCGCCTGACGGTACCCGCGGATCGAAGCATCTTGGAATGCCTGCGCAGCGCAGGCTTGAAGGTGGCCAGCTCGTGCGAGAGCGGCACCTGTGGTTCTTGCAAAACCGGATTGCTCGCCGGCGCGGTAGAGCACCGCGACCTGGTCTTATTGCCCGAGGAGCAAGACCACCACATCATGCCGTGTGTGTCCCGCTCGCGCGACGGTGGCGCTTTGGAGTTGGACCTGTGACGCCCTTGCGCATCGGTGTGGCCGGCTTGGGCCGCGCCTTCACCTTGATGATGCCCACCTTTGTGCACGACCCCCGGGTGCAATTGGTGGCCGCCTGCGATCCCCAGCCCCAAGCCTGCGCCCAGTTTGAGCGCGACTTTCAAGCGCCCAGCGTGGGCTCCATCGCGGCTTTGTGCCAACGCCCCGATGTGGACTGGGTGTACGTGGCCACGCCACACCAATTCCATGCCGAGCATGTGGTGCTGGCCGCCCAACACGGCAAACATGTGCTGGTGGAAAAACCCATGGCCATCCACTTGGCCGATTGCACCCGCATGATCGAGGCCAGTGCAAAAGCGCACACAGCGTTGATCGTGGGCCACAGCCACAGCTTCAACGGCCCGGTGCTGCGCGCCCACCAACTCATCCGCAGTGGGCGTTTTGGCCGGGTGCGCATGATCCACGCCCTGCAATACACCGATTTTTTATACCGCCCGCGCCGCCCCGAGGAATTGCAAACCGATGCGGGTGGCGGGGTCATCCACAGCCAAGCCGCGCACCAGGTGGACATGGTGCGCTTGCTGGGTGGCGGCTTGGTGCGCAGCGTGATGGCCCACACTGGCAACTGGGATGCCGAGCGCCCCACCGAGGGGGCGTACAGCGCACTGTTGTCTTTTGAAGGCGGCGCGTTTGCCGGCATGAGCTACAGCGGTTACGGCCACTTTGACAGCGACGCCTGGATGGACGGCATCAACGAAATGGGCTTTGCCAAAGCCAGCGGCACACATGGCGCCGCACGCGCGCGATTGCGCAGCGTGGCCGACGCGGCCCAAGAAGCCGCCCTCAAAGCCGAGCGCAACTATGGGGGTCGCTTGTGGAGCGCCCCAGCGCCCGACAGCCACCCCGTGGCACATCCCCACTTTGGACCGGTGATCATCGGCTGCGAACATGCCGATTTGCGCTTGACCCCCACGGGTGTGGCCATCGATGGGCACGACAGCCAAAGCTTTGAGGCCGTACCTTTGGGCACGGTGCCACGCCAAGAGGTGATCGATGAGATGGTGCAAGCCCAATCGGGCCTCACCACCTTGCACAACGGCGTGTGGGCACGCGCCAGCACCGCCGTCAGCCTGGCGCTGTTGCAATCGGCCCAAAGTGGTGTGGGCGTCGCACCCGAACACCAAGTGGCCCCCGCGGCATGAAAAAAGACACCCAGCAACTGCTGCGCCACTGGCAAGAGGCGGTGCCCGACGACCGCTTGGCCCACTTGGTGCGCGACACCGCCCGGGCCTATACACGTGCCTTGCAAGCCCGCTTGGCCCAGCACCAGGTGCCGTTTGGACATTGGGCTTTTTTGCGCATCCTGTGGCACAGCGACGGCCTGACCCAGCGCGAGTTGAGCGTGTTGGCCGGTGTGATGGAGCCCACCACCTTCAGCGCCATGAAGGCCATGGAAGCCCTGGGCTATATCGAACGGCGCCAAGCGCCCGAGAACAAAAAAAACATGTATGTCTACCTCACCGCCAAAGGCCGGGCCTTGCGAAAAAAATTGGTCCCCTTGGCCGAACAAACCAACCAAGTCAGCACCCAAGGCCTGAGCGAACAAGAAGTCCAGGCCACGCGGGGCGTGCTGCTCAAACTGTTGGAAAACCTGGCCGCCGATGAGCAGTCATGGGCCAGCAAAGCCGCCGACAAATCAGTTTGATGCGCCGTCCTATCGCGGCCCCTTTTTTGACGCGCTTGATTTGAACCAGCACACTGGCGCGCTGTCCCGATGACCAACAGCGGCCAAGTCAGGTCTGCCGTGTGGTGCCCTGCCGCGCGAGCGCCGCTTTACACAGCGACGTTTTGCGGCCGCCCCGCTGCAAACGCGTTGATGTTGTCAAACGCGGTGCCGAAAAACACCTCGTAGTTGTCTTTTTCGACATAGCCCAAATGCGGTGTACACAGGCAGTTGGGCAGGTCCAGCAAAGGGTGGTTCGCACCCAAGACAGGCTCTTCTTCATACACATCCACTGCGGCAAAACCGGGCCGACCCGCCTTCAATGCCTGGGCCAACACGCCCGGCGCGATCAAACCGGCGCGGCTGGTGTTGACCAACAAGGCATCGGGTTTCATACAGGCCAGGTCGTCGGCGCTCACGTAGCCCTGGGTTTGCGCCGACAACTTGAGTTGGATCGACAAAATATCGCATTGCGCATAGAACGCGGCCCGCGAAGGCGCCACAGCAAACCCATGGGCCGTGGCTTTGGCCTGGGTGTTCTCGCTGCCCCACACCAAAGGCTTGGCCCCAAAGGCCTGCCCCACCCGGCACACCTGTTCGCCAATGCGGCCATAACCCAACACCCCCAGGGTTTTGCCGCTGAGTTGGCGCCCCAAATGGCCTTGCCACAAACCATCTTTCAAGCGCTGCACCTCGGTGGTGAAGTGGCGCAGGCTGGCCAGCATCAGCAAAAAAGTCAGCTCTGCCGTGGCCGAGCCGGTGCCCCCACCTTCGCACACCGTGATGCCGCGCGCTTTGCAAGCGGCGAAATCCAGGTGGGTGCTGATCTTGCCGGTTTGCGAAATCAGCTTCAACCTGGGCAAGCGATCGAGCAAGGCGGCGCTGATGCGGGTGCGTTCACGGATCAGCACCAAGGCATCGGCAGCTTCAAATCGCTGCACCAGTTGGTCGATGTCTTTGACCGTGTCGGTGTAAACCGTGACCTGGTGGTCTTTGAGTTTGGGAAAACAGTCCAAATGCCGCACACAGTCTTGATAGTCGTCAGCGATCACAATATTCATGGTCAATTTCATCGGGCTTCAATTCCCTGAAGTTAGCATAATGGGGCCATCCATTTTTGGGGAGACTTGCTTGCGAATTGCCTCTACCTCGCCCACCCCATGGCGCCTGGCCTGGCTGGCCATGGCTTTGTCCCTGTGCTGCGGCACGGCGCGGGCCGAGTACCCCGACAAGCCCATCAAATTGGTGGTCTCTTTCACCGCCGGTGGCACCACCGACATCTTGGCGCGCGAGGTGGGCTTGCAGCTCACCCAACGCTGGGGCCAGCCCATCGTGGTGGAAAACCGCGCGGGGGCGGCGGGCAATTTGGGCACCGAAATCGTCGTCCGCGCCGCACCCGATGGCTACACCTTGCTGGCCAACTCGTTTGGGCCGATTGCCATCAACCCCACCTTGTTCAGCCACCTGCCCTACAACGCCCAACGCGACTTGCAACCCGTGGCCTTGATCGCCGAAGTGCCCACGGTGCTGGTGGTGCCCAGTGTGTCGGGCATCCAAAGCCTGCCCGAGTTGCTCAAGTTCGCCAAAGCTCGGCCCAACGACATCAACTATGCGTCCACGGGCATCGGCACTGCGGCGCACATGACCGGCTTTTTGTTCAGCCAGCGCGCGCAACTCAATGCCATCCATGTGCCCTACAAAGGGGCCGAGGCCACCCGCGACCTGGTGGCCGGTCGCATCCACTACATGTTTGCCACCGTGCCCTCGGTCATCGCCTTGATCAAAGCGGGGCAACTCAAAGCCTTGGCGGTGTCGACCAAAATGCGCTCGCGCAGCCTGCCCGAGGTGCCCACCTTGAAAGAGCTGGGCGTGGACATGGTCACCGGCTCTTGGTTTGGCTTGTTTGCGCCCAAGGGCACGCCCATGGCCATCGTGCAAAAACTCAATGCCGCCGTGGTGAAAGCCTTGGACGACCCACTAGTGAACGCCCGCTTGGTGGCCCAAGGCGCTGAGCCCGTGCCCATGAGCGTGGACGAGTTTTCGCGCTTTGTGCGCAGCGAATACGAAACCTGGATCCCGATCGTGCGTGCCTCTGGCGCCAAGGCCGAATAACCCCCCATGAAAGACACACCATGAGCCTGGGACGATTGACACTGCCCTCTTTAAAACCCCAAGTCACCCCCGAAGAATGGCAAGCCCGGGTCGACCTGGCCGCTTGCTACCGGCTGGTGGCGCATTACGGCATGTCCGACATGATGGCCAACCACATCACCTTGCGCGTGCCCGGCGAAGAAAACGCCTTCCTCACCAACCCCTACGGCATGATGTACGAAGAGATGAGCGCCTCATGCCTGGTCAAGATCGACCACGATGGCCAGGTGCTGCACCAACCCGACTTTGGCGAGCTGAAATACGGACTCAACAAACCCGGTTTTATTTTGCACAGCGCCATCCACAAAGCACGGCCCGAGGTGGCTTGCGTCATCCACACCCACACACCCGCAGGCTTGGCGGTGTCGTCGCTGGCCTGTGGCTTGCTGCCGATGAACCAAACCGCCATGCGTTTTTTGAAGATCAGCTACCACGACTACATGGGCGTGGTGCTCGACATGGCCGAGCAAGAAGTCCTGGTGCGCGACCTGGGCACCGCCGAAGCCATGGTGCTGCGCAACCACGGCCTGCTCACCTGCGGACGCACCGTGGGCGAGGCCTTCAATTGGATGCACCGCCTGGAGCTGTCGTGCCGCGCCCAACTGCAAGCCATGGCCTGCAACACCCCCCTGCAAACCGTGCCCGATGCGGTGCTGCACGAAACCTTCCTCAACTACCAACCCCAAACCCGCCGCCCCTATGGCGTGATGGAATGGCCTGGCCTGCTGCGCATGCTGGACCGCATGGACCCGACTTACCGGGATTGAGCCTCCACTCGAAAGCGCATGCATTGAAGATCCTGTTGGTGCACCAAAATTTTCCCGGGCAGTTCAAACACTTGGCCCCGGCGCTGGCCGCGCAAGGCCACGAGGTGGTGGCCATCAGCACGCGCGACCACGCACCCATGCAATGGCAAGGCGTGAAGGTCATTCCCTACCAAGTCAAACGGGGCAGCGGCCGCCAGGTGCACCCCTGGGTGAGCGACTTTGAGACCAAGGTGATCCGTGGTGAAGCGGCTTTTCGCCATGCCTTGGTCTTGCGCCAAAAGGGCTTTCAGCCCGATCTGATTTTGGCTCACCCCGGTTGGGGCGAGAGTTTGTTTTTGAACGAGGTCTGGCCCCAAGCCAAGTTGGCCATTTATGCCGAGTACTTCTACCAAAGCGCCGGTGGCGATGTGGGTTTTGACCCTGAGTTCCCCGTGCAAGACGTGGGCGATGCGTGCCGCGTGCGCATCAAAAACGTCAACCAAGAAATGCACTTCAGCCTGGCCTGTGCCGGTTTGTCGCCCACGCAATGGCAGGCCAGCACCTTTCCGGCGTCTTTTCAGCCCAAGATTCGGGTGATCCACGATGGCATCGACACCAACCAGATCCGGTCCAACCCGCAAGCCCAATTTGTTTTGGGCAACCAACACACACTGACGCGCCAAGATGAGGTGGTCACCTTTGTCAACCGCAACCTCGAGCCTTATCGGGGCTACCACGTGTTCATGCGCTGCTTGCCCGCCTTGCTGCAACAACGCCCACAAGCCCACGTGGTGTTGGTGGGCGGCGACGAGGTGAGCTATGGCTCAGCGCCCAAAAATGGCAAGACCTGGAAGCAAACCTTTATCGACGAAGTGCGGCCCCAGATCCCTGACGCCGATTGGGCGCGGGTGCACTTTGTGGGCAAATTACCCTACGAGCAATACATGGCGTTGATGCAGGTCAGCACGGTGCATGTCTACCTGACCTACCCGTTTGTGCTGAGTTGGAGTTTGCTCGAAGCCATGGCCATGGGCGCAGCCATTGTGGCCAGCGATACACCACCAGTGGCAGAGGTGATGGCGCACGGCGTGCATGGCCAGTTGGTGCCGTTTTTTGATGTGCCCCAATGGGTCCAGGCCATCGTCCACTTGTTGGACCACCCTGCCGAGCGCGAACGCTTGGGCCAGCAGGCCCGCCAAGCCATGGTGGACAAATACGACTTGCACACGGTTTGCCTGCCCCAGCAACTGGCGTGGGTCAATGGTTTGATGCGGGCCTGAGCCGATATATCATCGCCCACCATTTGGGGCTTGCACATCCTGATGGATTTGCCAAGCACGCCTCACTGGGCACAGCCCTCAAGCCACCACGGCCACCGACTTGACTTGCACCCACACCCCTTGGCCGGTGTGCAACGACAAATCCGACCAGGCCTTTTGGGTGATGCGCGCCAACACCGCCCACGGCCCCACGCGCAAGCGCACCAACACCTGTGAGGGGTGGGCGTCTGGCACCACGGCCTCGATCACGGCGCTGAGTTGGTTTTGGATGCTGGTGTGAAGCGGCGCTTCGGTGGCGATGCTGACGTCGCGCGCCAAGACGCGCATGCGCACCATCTGCCCCAATGCCACACCGCTGTCGCGCAGCCACATCTGCCCGCCCTCAAAAGCCACGCGGCACAGATGCCAATCGGCGTGGCGCTCGACCACGCTGCCTTGCAGCCATGCGCCCATGTCTTCGCCCACCCACATGGGTTGCTCAATGTTGGCAAACACCTCGGCCACCGAACCCTGGGTTTTGACCTGGCCGTTTTCCAGCACCAGCATGTGTGCGCCCAAGCGGGCGGCTTCGTCCACCGCATGGGTCACATACAGCATGGGCAAATGCAGTTCGTCGCGCATTTTTTCCAACCAAGGCAAGATGTCTTGGCGCCGGGCTGCGTCCAAGGACGCCATCGGTTCATCGAGCAACAGCAAACGCGGTTGGCTGGCGAGCGCTCGCGCCAGCGCCACCCGCTGGCGCTCACCGCCGGACAAACCTGCGGTGGAGCGGCCCAGCAAAGGCCCTATGCCCAACAAATCCACCGCCTGGTCCAAGCTGTGTGTGGTGGCTCGTTGGCCAGCCCGCTTCAAGCCATAGGCCAAGTTTTGCTTCACATCCAAGTGGGGCAGCAAACTGGCCTCTTGAAACACATAGCCCACCGCGCGCTGCCAAGTGGGCACAAACAGGCCTTGCTGGTCGTCTTGCCACACCACACCACCCATCTCCACATGCGCGTCTTGGGCCCGCTCCAAGCCGGCCACGCAGCGCAGCAAACTGGTTTTGCCCGAACCCGATGCGCCCAAAATCACGGTGATGCCCTGGTCGGGCAAGGAAACGTCCAGCGACAAAAGATGGTTGGGCCGCTGCAAGCGCAGGCGGATGTGGTTGTGTCCCATCCTCAGGAACCCACACCGGGCCAGCGCCGCTTGACCGCTGCCAAAGCCAACAACACCACAAACGAAAACACCAGCATGCCCAAAGCCAGTGCATGGGCTTGGGGGTACTCCATGGCCTCGACATGGCCATATATTTGTGTCGACACCACCCGCGTTTGGCCCGGCACATTGCCACCGATCATCAGCACCACACCAAACTCACCCACGGTGTGGGCAAAGCTCAAGATGGCGGC
>CAMDLJ010000077.1 GCA_945901665.1 Bordetella parapertussis
CGCCCGGTGCCAACACCAACAACGGAGAAGGAGCGGACAGAGCGATTGATGGGCGCAATGACAGCAAGTACCTCAACCGCAACAAGGTCGATGCCGGTCTGCTGGTGACGCTGTCGGACTCGGCGGTGGTGAACACCCTGACGCTGACACCCGGCAATGACGCCGCCGATCGCGATCCGATGCGCTATGTGCTGCTGGGTTCGAACTTCGACCTGGGCTGGGCGGATCAGGGCTGGGCCCCAGTTGCCACTGGCCAGACCGGCCTGAGCACCGAGCGTCGGGCGGCCAACACCGTGAGCTTTGCCAACACGCAAAGTTTCAAGTACAACAAGCTGATGCTGGTCGATTTGCGCAATGCAGACTCTGCCGTAGGCATGCAGTTCAGCTAGGTGCGCCTGGGCAATGCCCTGAGCAGCAACGCAGCGGCCGGCGGCGCGGTGCAGCTGGCCGAGTTGGGCCTGGTGACGGCCCCATCGGACATGGCGTCTCCGGGTGCGGTGCCCTTTGGCAGCGGCGCTGCGGCGGCACTGGATGGCGACCGGGGCACCAAGTATGTCAACGCGGCAAAGGCCGGCAGCGGCTTGCTCACCGCCTTGGCTGCGCCTCGGGTTGTCAACCGCATCGACTTCACCAGCGCCAACAACGAGGCGGGCAGCGATCCCACGCGCTTCGTGCTGTTGGGCTCGAACACGCCGCTGGCCTGGGACAGCACCGCCTGGACGCAGGTGGCCAGTGCGGCCACCGGCTTGAGTACCGAGCGCGGCGCGACCAGCACGGTGGGCTTTGCCAACAGCCAGAGCTTCCAGTACTACAAGCTGGTGTTCACCGAGCTGCGATCAGCGGCGGCCGAGGCGATGCAGATTGCCGGTGTCTACCTCGACGGCATGCTGCCGCCAGGGCAGGGCTTTGACCATGTCTCGGTCTCGCCCAACGGCCAGCAGATGGCCGCCCTGTCCAATGCGGGCATGGTGGCGATTTCCCGCGATGGGGGTGTCAACTGGACCCTGGTGCGCGCGCCAGCCGACAACTACACCGATGTGCTGATCACCAACGATGGACGCGTGCTCTTGGCTGATCGTGCGGGCAGTGAGCGCTACAGCTATTCCGGCTTGTTTGGCATCACCCTGTGGGGCGATCGGGACACCCCTGGCAGCTTGCGCGAATTGGCGGCGGATGGGCGCAGCTGGAACACCTTGAACTTGCCCAGTCGCAATTGGCAGGACCTCAACGCCTTGGGCGATGGCAAGACCTTGTTGGGTGTCACTGGCCGATCGGCCAACGGTGCTGGCGCCGGTGCGATTTACCAAGGTGTGGTGTCTGCTTCGAGTACCGCCGGCCAGGGCCAAAGCAGCATCACCTGGACCGATGTCACACGCGGCGCGCTCAACAACGGCGACTGGCTGTCGGCCAATGCCGATGCCAGCGGCAAGCGCTGGGTGGCCTCGACCACCGGCGGGCAGATCTTCTACGCCGACACCAGCGCTGCCAACTGGAACTGGAAGCCGGTGGGCACGCTGGGCCAGGGCACCCGGGTGTCGATCAGCGCCGATGGCAAGGCGCTCATCGCCACTGCGACCGGCAACAGCGGCGGCGTGTGGATGTCGAGCGATCTGGGCGCCAGCTGGGTGCAGGCGGCGGGGCGCGGCGAAATGGGCGTGGGCAAGGGCAGCGACTGGGTGGGTGCCACCATCGATGGCGCCACCGGCATGGCCACCGCGCTGGCCAAAGATCGGCCGATCCTGCGCTTTGCCGCTCCCGCACCATCGGCCGCGCTCAACCTGCGCCTGCCCGACACGCTGATGGTGGCTGGCGATGAGGCCACGCCGCTGACCTTCCCATTGGGTTCGCTCTATGACGCCGATCTGCTCAAAACCCCGAAGGCTGGGGATAACACGCCTGCAGTGTCAGTGCAGTTCGATGTGACCCAGGGAGCCTTCGGCGTCTCGGGCGCAGATGCCACGCAATGGGGCGTGAGCTTCAGCGCCACCGCTTCGGGTGTCAAGCTCAGCGGCACGGTGGCCAAGCTCTCGGGCTTCCTGGCCGATGTCGGTAATTTGCAGTTCATGCCTGGCCAAAAAGGCATCGCCGGCCCGCTGGTGGTGACCCTGAGCGACGGCGTGAACACGGTGGTGCGCGAGGTGCCGCTGGTGGTGCAAAAGCCGGTCGCGCTCAAGGCCTCCTACAACGCCGGTAATTTTGAAATTTTGGGCACTGACGGCAATGCGCTGCGGCTGAGCCGCAGCCCGCTCGACGAGGTGCGACTGGGCCTCTTGGCCGACGAGCTGACGGTGGTGCGTCTGTCTGATGCGCCGCTGGTGGTGCGCGCCTCAGAAGGGGCCGATCAGATCGCCATGGACCTGGGCAACACCGTGGCCGCCGACGGCCTGGCGCGCACGCTCAAGCTTGAGGATGTGGACAGCGGACCGAGCGAGATGCGTGACGATACGCTGAGCCTGCGCTTCAAGCCGGTGGCCTCGTCGACCACCAAAAACGTGGTGACGCTGGCCAATGGCAAGTTGGTCTCGGGCATCGAAAACATCGTCTGGGACGAGACCCTGGGCACGCTGCGCCTGAGCGGTGACTCGATCGTGATCAAGGCGCAAGGGACTGGCCCGATTGACCTGGGTGACACCCGTCTGGTGATCGACGCCAAGACCTTGGTGCTGGACGGGGAGTTGCGTGTCAAAGACACCAGCCGCATTGCGCTCAACATCACTGAAAAAATCACCCTCACAGGCATCAAGCTGTATGGGGTGAATGGGGCAGCCGACACCAACCTGGCGGTGGCCAGCGTATTGTCCAAAGACGCCAAAGGCGTGGTCCAGGCCCAGGTGGTTCAATCGGTCAAACTGGCCATTCCCCAAGGCGGCGGTGCGGTGGATTTGTCGGCCTATGTGACCCCTGGGGCGGGCTTGCAGATCACCCCGCCAGAGGGTGTGGCCATCTCTTTGGGCGGCAAGGGCGGTGGTTTGGCGCTGGACCCCAGCAACGTCAAAGGCGACACCACTTTGGTGATTGGTTCTTCTGGGGGATCGAACCCGGTGTCCATGGGCGGCGGTGATTCGGAATTGACCGTGTCGGTGCCGTTGACCATTCAGTCTTCAGGCGTGGGTGGCAAGGTTGAGGTTGCTGGCTCGATCAAGGGCAAAAAACTGAGCATTTTTGGCCCCGGAAACACCACGGTGTTTGCCAACGGCACGGTGTTGGCTATGTCGCAAGGCACCTTGATCAATGACGCGATTCGTTTCGACGGCAGTGTGGTGCTCAAAATGGGTGATGCGGCCACCAACCAAGCGGCTGACTTGCAAGTCACCGGGCGCGTCAATGGCAGCACAGGCAGCGCCGATGTGCTGGACTTGTCGGCCCACAAGGGCAGCATCAACATCGATGGCCGGGTGGGCGCTGGCATCGGGGCCACGGACCAAAGCATTGCCATCACCCAAGCGGGACAAAATTTCGGCGCTGATACCAGCCAGGCCGTGGCCAATGCCGATGGCAGTTTCACCTACCAAGGCGTGATCCTCACGGGGGGAAGCGGCAGCGGGGCCACGGCCGACATCCGGGTCAAGAATGGCGTGGTGGTGGGTGTGAGTCTGGTCTCGGTGGGAGGTGGCTTCCAAGTGGGCGACACCTTGACGGCGGCCCGTGCCCAGTTGGGTGACTTGGTGGCGCGAACCCAGACCGAGCGCGAGGCTTGGGCCTTGCGTTTGCAAGTGCGCGAATTGGCCAATATCGAAGGCTTGGTGGTCAGCAATGCAATGAACGTCACCTTCGGCGAGCAGGTGTATGTGGATGGTGACATCACCATCAAGGCCACGGGCAAGGTGGTGTTCTCCGACGCCGTTGTGTTGCGCAACGGGGGACAGTTGATCATCGATGGGGCCCAAGAGGTGGTCTTCTACAAAGGCATTGAATTTGATGCCAATGCCCAGGGGAAAGCCGGTGCGCTGCACATCACCGGTAGCAATGCGTCGGTGAGTTTCTTGTCCGGCTTGTTCGCCGGGAAAAACGATGCGATGAGTTGGTCTGGTATTTCCAAGATGGACTTGCAAGCGCCACAGACCGCCACGCAACTGGGTAGCTTGGCGGTGGTGGGAACCCAGGTGGTGTTGAGCGAAGCCCCAGGTTTTGCCAACCTGAACCTGAATCTGGACAGTTTGAGCGTGGCCACCCAAAGCCTGGCCATGCCCGCCACCAGCGCTGTCACGGTGAACATGAACTTGGGTTCGCTGGACCTCAACGCTGCCACAGGGATTGGTGCCCAAAATGCCTTCATGAAGGTCAACGCCCAACAGATCGCGGCCCAAACCACCACGGGTGACATCTTCATGCAGATCACGGGCAGCCAAGCGGTGGCGCTGGACGTGAAAACCATCACCCAAGGCGATGTCCATGTGCGCTTGACGGCGGCCGATACCCTGGGTGCCCAGGTGCTGGCCCAGGGCCAGATCGAGGTCTTGGGCCAAGGCTCATTGACGCTCACTTCTGGTTCGCGTTTGGAATCCAAAGCCAATCTCATTGCCATCAGTGCCCAAGGCGACCTCATGGTGTCGGGCACCACTTTGGTATCGAATGTGGCCAAGCTGAAAGCCGGGCAAGCCATCAATGCCCTGGACTCGGCGTCAGCACCGGCGGTCTCCATCAGTGGGGATTTGCGACTCGAAGCGGTGTCGGGCATTGGTGACTTTGGCTATGGCCGCTTCTTGATCAACAACCTCAACCCCACGGCTTCGGTCAGCGCATACAACGAAAAGAGCGGTGACGTGGTGCTGGCCGGTGTGAATGGCTTGACCCTTTCCGCCGCAGGCGTCAAGTCCGACGCCCCAGGCGATGCTTGGGTGGGCTTGCTTTCGGGAACTGGCAGTATCACAGAGCTGGGCCAAGTGGTGGCGCGCAGCAACAATGTGGTTCGATTGACAGGCAGCACTTGGATGGCCCGGCCATCGACAGGTTCAATAACCAACCCGCCCACAGACACAAGCACAGGTCCAAGCACAAACCCACCCACGGACACAAGCACAGGCCCGACCACAGTTCCAACCACAGTTCCAACCACAGTTCCGACCACAGTTCCGACCACAGTTCCGACCACAAGTCCAACAACAAGTCCAACAACAAGCCCACCCACAGACACAACCACAGTTCCAACCACAGTTCCGACCACAAGTCCAACAACAAGCCCACCTACAACCACAGGTCCGGCCACAGGCCTAACAATCACTGGTCAGACCATACTCCGCCCAACAATAAACCCACCGGCAAACACAAGCACAGGTTCGACTTCAGGTGCATCGGTTACGACAAAAATATCTGTTGACGCCCAAAAGGTCAGCGATGCCATCCGCACAGGTGTGCGGTTGGGTGCCTCGGAGGGCTTGGACACGTTCAACCGGATGATGCAGAAATCGTTCACTGTGGATGCACTGTCGCAAAGTGGTTCAGCCAGTGTTCTCAGCCAAGGGCCCGTGGTGAGCAAGACCGTGCAGAAGACGCTGAACAGCTTCTCGCCATCGGCTTTGCCAAGTTTGGGCATGGGTGTCACCAGCAGCCCGCAATCCACCGCCCAGTTGCTGGACATGGCCATGGCGGTGGTGCAGCAAAACCCATCCGCCGCGGCCCTAGACACGGAGACCTTGGGCAATTGGGTCAGCCGCACGGCACCAACGGTCAACCCAGCTGAGGCGGCATCGGAGTCCCCTGCACCAGTGGCACCCACCGCTGTCCCGACTGCGCCACCAGGCGCGGTGGAGGCTCGTCCAGAGCCCAGCGCACCTGTGCCAAACAATGACGGTGGTGGCACAGCGCCCGCCGACCCAGCACCGCCCGCGTTACCCGCACCCAGCTCAGGTGTTCAATGGCTCTTACCCACCGATGGTGTGGCGGCTTGGACCCAAGGCTTGTCGGCGCCAGTGGACTTGAACCCATCTGAAACCAATCCATCAGGCCTGATGGGCGCGGTGGCCAAGTTGGGCCAATGGTTGGGTTGGGGCAGTGCTGGCCCTGCACAGCCCCCAGACCCAGGTTGATCAGGTTTTCGAGCTTGCGCCATCGCAAGGCGGGGACTGGCCGATCATTCCTCAGTGAGACAGGGTGTCTGGTGTGAATTCGTTCACAATGGTCCGCATGAACCGCACACCCGCCTTTTTGCTGAACTTCGCCCATGCGTTGGATCATTTGTTTTTGCTGATCTTTGCCACTGCGGTGGCGGCCATCGCCGCTGACTTTGGCGTGGCGCGTTGGGAGGACTTGATGCCCTACACCACCGGCGCGTTTGTGATGTTTGGTTTGGCCTCGGTGCCGGCTGGGCGTTGGGGGGATTTGTGGGGGCGGCGGCGCATGATGCTGATTTTTTTCCATGGCATGGGTTTGAGCGCCATTGGCGTGGCTTTGACCCAAAGCCCTTGGCAAATGGGCGTGGCCTTGACGGTGTTGGGCGCTTTTTCGGCCATCTACCACCCGGTGGGCATACCGCTCTTGGTGCAAAACTCGCCCACGCCTGGGCGCACCATTGGCATCAATGGTTTGTCTGGTAATTTGGGCATTGCCTTGGCGGCTTTGTCCACGGGCTTGTTGGTCAAGTACTTTGGTTGGCGCATGGCCTTTATGGTGCCGGGTGTGGTGTCCATCGCCTGTGGTCTGTGGTTCGCCCGTTGTGCCCCACCGGAGCACGCGGCGCCGGCGCGCAAAGCCGCCACCCAGGTGCATTTGCCCCGGAACTTGGCCATTCGCACCTTTGTGGTCATGGTGGCCAGTGCCACCACGGGCAGCTTGTTGTTCAACTTCACCACCAATGGCAATGGCCAATTGATGGTCGAGCGGCTGGACGGCTTGGTCGCCGACCCAGCCCAGCTTGGGTTTTTGCTGGCCGGCATTTATGCCGTGGCCTCGCTGGCGCAATTGGTGGTGGGCCGCTTGCTGGACAAAGTGGCGGTCAAGCCCTTGTTTTTGGGTATTTTGGTCATGCAAATTGTGGTGTTTTACTGGGCCGCCCACACCACCGGCTGGCTGTGGTACGCGGCGGCCATTGTGTACATGGTGTCGGTGTTTGCGTCCATCCCGTTCAACGAAACCATGGTTGTGCGTTACATCGACAACTCAATGCGCTCGCGCGTGAGCGGCGTGCGCATTGCCGTGTCTTTTGGCATCAGCTCGCTGGCGGTGTATTTGCTGGGGCCCTTCATCAAGGCGTCTGGCTTTACCAGCTTGATGCTGACCATGTCGGCCATTGCCTGTGTCAGCGCCTTGATCGTGTTGTGGTTGCCCAGCCAGGCGCAGCTCCAAGCGGGTGCTGGCCAAGCAGCACCTTGACCCAGTGACCAGGCCAAGGTGCGGGTGCGATCAACTGCTTTGAAATTGCAAAGCGGCCAAGCGGGCATACAGCCCGCCTTGGGCAATCAGTTGGGCGTGGGTGCCTTGCTCAATCAAGCGGCCGCGATCGAGTACCCAGATCACATCGGCTTTTTGGACCGTGGCCAAGCGGTGGGCGATAACCAAGGTGGTGCGGTTGTGCATGGCGCGTTCCAAGGCGGCTTGCACCATGCGCTCGCTTTGCGCGTCCAGAGCACTGGTGGCCTCATCGAGCAACAACAGTGGCGGGTTTTTCAAGATGGCGCGGGCGATGGCCAAGCGCTGGCGCTGACCGCCTGACAAGCGCACGCCACGCTCGCCCAAAAAGCTGTCATAGCCTTCGGGCAGCTCCAATAAAAATTCATGGGCATAGGCCGCTTGGGCAGCGGCGATGACCTCGGCATCGCTGGCGTCGGGTCTGCCGTAGCGGATGTTGTCCCAAGCCGTGCCGGAAAAAATCACTGGCTCTTGCGGCACGATGCCAATGCGCGCGCGCAAATCGTGCAAGCCCATGCGGTGGATGGGCACGCCATCGATCTCGATCAGCCCGTGCTGCGGGTCGTGAAAGCGCAGCAGCAAATCGAACAAGGTGGTTTTGCCTGCACCACTGGGACCAACCACCGCCACGGTTTGTCCGGCGCTGACCTGAGCACTGAGTTGGTCCAGCGCCGGGGTCAGGGGCCGCGAGGCGTAATGAAATCCCACACCTTGCAAAGCCAAGGTAGACCCGGCCTCTGGCCAGGGGGCGTGTTGCGGTTGGGCTGGGGAGACCACCGCCGATTGGGTGTGGAGCAACTCCATCAAACGCTCGGTGGCACCCGCAGCGCGCAACAAGTCGCCGTAGACCTCGCCGAGCACCGCAAAAGCACTGGCGAGCAAAATCACATACACAATGATTTGGCCCAACTCGCCCGCGCTCAGGTTACCGGCATACACCGCCAAGGTGCCTTGGTACAGGCCCCACAACAGGGCTGCACTGCTGGCCAAAATGATGAAGCCCACCAACAAAGCGCGCGCCCGCACCCGACGCACGGCCGTGGCGAAGGCATTCAAGGTCGAGGCCTCATAGCGGCGAGCTTCGCGTTGTTCAGCGCCATGGCTTTGCACCACGGTGATGGCGTTGAGCACCTCGGACGCCATGGCGCTGGTGTCGGCCACCCGGTCTTGGCTGGCGCGCGAGAGGCGGCGCACGCGCCGTCCAAACCACACGCTGGGCAACACAATCAGCACCAGCACCGCGATGACTTGGACCATCAACCAAGGCCGCATCCACACCAGCATGAGCAAAGCGCCCGAGCCCATCACCGCATTGCGCAAGCCCATCGACAGCGACGAGCCGACCACGGTTTGCACCAAGGTGGTGTCGGCGCTCAGGCGTGACAGCACCTCCCCAGTTTGGGTGGTTTCAAAAAACGATGGGCTTTGTTGCAACACATGGGCGTACACCGCTTGGCGCACATCGGCGGTGATGCGCTCGCCCAGCCAGCTCACCACATAAAAGCGCGCCGCAGAAAAAATGGACAAGGCCACCGCCACCGCGAAAAGCCAAAAAAAGTCGGCGGCCAAGCCCTCTGCATTTCCTTGGGCGCCAGTGGCCAGGCCGCCGTCGATGAGTTCGCGCAGCGCCCATGGAAATGCCAGGGTCGCCGCCGCCGCCAGCAATAAAAACAAGGCCGCGGCTGCAATCACGGGGGTGTAGGGGCGCAAAAACGGTTTCAAACCCGACAGCGATTGGGGGCTGGCTGCTTTGGGACGATCGGGGGTGTGGGTGGCCATGGTGTGGTGCAGTGACAAGGCCCGCATTGTGCACGTGCGTCACTCGCGCAGGTGACAGCAGTTGCGTTGGAGCCATGACAGAATGAACTTTATGGACATTAATTCGATCGAGGTCACGGCCCCCCCGATTCCCGCCGCCACCGTGGTGATGTTGCGCGATGCTTCGGCGGGCCTGGAGGTTTTTTTGCTGCGCCGCCACAGCGCCTCGGCTGTGCTCGGTGGGGTGTTTGTCTTTCCTGGGGGCAAATTGGACCGCCTGGACGCAGACCCTGGCTTGCATGCGCGGCTGG
>CAMDLJ010000078.1 GCA_945901665.1 Bordetella parapertussis
GGCATGGAGCAGCTCAAAATGCCCTATGGCAACCTGGAGGCCCTGCGCTTGGTGCGACAAGAACAAAAGCAATATGACCAGCGCGTCGAATTGTGGATGGCCCCCAGCATGGAGCACCTGCCGGTGCGCATCCGCATCACCCAAACCAGCGGTGACCAGGTGGACTTGTTGTTGCGCAGCAAAGAACCCCCCAGCACCAACCCTTGACACTTTTTTGTAGCCCACTCGGGCTCAAGATTGGCGCGCTGGGGTCGATCCCATGCATGACAGCTCTTTGGGGCGTCAAGGTCTGCCCCCAACGGGGTGGGTGGGTGGCTGCACCTGTGCAGCTGCGTTTTTGCAGGAATGCTGCCATGGGATACCTGATTTCATTTGTATTTGGCATTTTTGTGGCCACCATCGGCCTGGGTGGGCGCGCCCCGGTATTGGATGCGCACTGGAGCCCGGCCCACCAAAGCGCACCCGCTTCGCGTTGATTTTTGGTTCGGCTGCCATCGTCGGTCTTGAAATGGGCGCCTCAGCGCCGATATCAGGTTAATATGTTCCTCATCGACACCACGGGCAGCACCATGAATACGCTTTACGACTCCGAGTCATTTGCCGTTGTGCACATGGCTGCCGATGTGCCCAGCGACAAACCGCAACCCTCGGCCCAGCCCATGCTTTCGCGCCAGGGGTTCGAGATTGTCGACAAACGCAACGGCAAAGAGGTCTACCTCGACGGCTACTGGGCTGAGTTGTTCCAACAGCACATCACCCAATGGCAGCTCAAAACCCCGACCCAAGACGAGGTGGAAGACACCCTGGCCCAGTACGCTGAATTGGCCCAAAACCCGGTGGTGATGCACTGAGTGGGCGCCATCCAGTTCTGATGAAAAAGCCCGCTGCTGCGGGCTTTTTTTATGCCGGCAAGCTGGCGATGGCGTCGGCCAAGGTGGCCACCATGTGCTCGATGTGTTCGCGCTCGACAATGAACGGCGGTGCAAACACCAGGTTGTCACCCGCACTGCGCACCAACACCCCTCGGCGCAGGCATTCTTGAAACACCGCATACCCGCGTTGACCCGCACCTTGGGCAGAAGGGCTGAGCTCCACCGCAGCGGCCAAGCCCAATGAGCGAATTCCCACCACATGCGGCAACCCTTTGAGGTTTTGGTGCATGGCCCGCCCGAGCAAGGGCCCCATTTGGCCTGCGCGCTCAAACAAACGCTCTTGGGCCATCAAACTCAAAGTGGCGACCGCCGCCGCACAGGCCACCGGATGCCCCGAGTAGGTATAGCCATGCAAAAACTCAATCGCATGGGCCGGGCCACCTTGTTCGGTCACGGCCTGATAAATGGCTTCGCGGCAAATCACCCCGCCCATGGGCAACACGCCGTTGGTCACGCATTTGGCAAAGTTGAGCATGTCGGGGACCACGCCAAAGTAGTCCGCTGCAAATGGCACGCCCATGCGACCGAAACCGGTGATCACTTCGTCAAAGATCAACAAAATCCCGTGCTTGTCACATATTTGCCGCAGGCGTTGTAAATACCCTTTGGGCGGGATGTACCAACCCGCGCTGCCCGACACCGGCTCGACGATGATGGCCGCCACATTGCTGGGGTCGTGCAAGGGCAAGATGCGCTGTTCCAACTCATTGAGCAGGTCGTTTGAAAACTGGGGCAACTCGCCTTCGATGTAGGCGTGTTGTTGCGGGTCATGGATGAACGCCATGTGATCAACCCGCGGCAGCATGGCCGCGCCAAAAGCTTTGCGGTTGCCGCCAATGCCGCCCACACTCATGCCGCCAAAACCCACACCGTGGTAACCCCGCTCACGGCCAATGAACACCGTGCGCTGGCCTTGGCCACAGGCGCGGTGATAGGCCAAGGCCATCTTCAAGGAGGTGTCGGCCGCCTCTGAACCCGAGGTGCAGAAAAACACCCGGTTCAAGTCCCCTGGGGCCAAGGCGGCAATCATATCGGCCGCTTCAAACGCGCGGTCGTTGCCAAACTGAAAGGCCGTGGCGTAATCCAGCGTGTCGAGTTGTTTTTTGATCGCCTCGTTGATGGGCGCTCGGTTATGACCCGCGCCCACACACCACAGGCTGGAAATGCCGTCGAGCACCCGCTCGCCCTCTTGGGTGGTGAAATGCATGCTGTCGGCACCCACCAAAACCCGAGGCGCTTGGCGGAAGTCGCGGTTGGGGGTGAAGGGCAGCCACAAGTGATTGCCAAGGGATGGTGGTTTTTGCATGAGGGTCTCCCTGAATGCGCCAGCCTTGGCCTTCCATTGCCCGCCAGCTTCAAGGCATTCTAAATTGCAAGTTGTCCGGCAAGTCCAGCACCACGCTGTTGCTGGCAGTGACCACCCCCAGGGTGAGGGCATCTTTGTGTGCGTACTCGGCGCATTGCTCACGCGGTGTGCGTGCGGTGGGGCAATGCAAGGTGATGCGATCGCGGGGTCGGTTGCGGTCCATCTCGCGGATCAACACAAAGCCGCTGGCGTCTTGCATTTGGTACAGGGCAATGGTCAGCAACTGCGCATCAAATTTAGCACCCATGCGCTCTTGGTAAAAGTCCCACATCTCACGCGCGCGCTCAGGCACCAAGGCGCCCGTGAAAGGCATGCTGGGGCCGTGGATACCGACCACCGTGAGGTGGGGTGCCACCCCGGTGGCGTATTGCCGCTCATGCCCCGCCATGAACAACAAGGAGCATGCCGACAAGCACTGGCCCACCACCAAGGTGGTCAAACCCTTGCCTTGCAACCAACGCGCCATGGCCATCCCTGCTGGCAAATCGCCTCCGGGCGAATTGACCAAAATCAAGCGCTTGACTTCGCCACGATCAAACTCGGCACGCAACAGTCGGTCGTCATGGCGTTCAATCACACCCGACACAAACACATCGCTGCCCACCCGCTGAACCGTCATGGCATTGGCAGTGCACACACATGAAAACAAGCCCAGCGCGAACCACTTCACACCCCGTGCGCGCAAGCTGCACCACGCACACGAAAGCACTCTTTTGAGCGCGTACAAACCAAGGTTTGCGGCATCACCAAAAGTATGTGTTTTTGAAAAAAAGTGCTTGCTGTTCATATCGCCTCCACCGGTGTCGGTATGGGTATGAATCAGCAAAAAATATGCCCTTCGCAGCTACCTACTTTTGGTTTCCTCCCTCGAAAATGGCGCAAAAAATGTGCACCTTTGATGACGTGCAGTTGCACGGTTTTTTGACACACAGGCAAGGCCCTGCGCACAAAAAAGTGCATTCACGTCAGAACCGCTCTGTGCGCCCACAAGTCCTGCGAAAATATCTGAATGACTCCTTCTTACATCCTCACCTTGTCGTGCCCCGACCGCCCGGGCATCGTTCACGCCGTTTCAGGTTTTTTGCTCGAACGCGGTGGCAACATCGAAGAGGCCGCGCAGTACAGCGACTTGGCCACGGGTTTGTTTTTCATGCGGGTGCGCTTTGTGTGCGCCCAAGCCACCGAGGCCGTGCTGCGCGAGCAACTGACCCTCATGGGACCTGGGTTTGATATGCGTTGGGACTTGCATGCGAGTGGCCAAGCCATGCCCTGCGTGATCATGGTCAGCAAGGAGGGACACTGCCTCAACGATTTGTTGTTTCGCTGCAAGAGCGGTTTGCTGGGCGTGGATGTGCGCGCCATCATCAGCAACCACCGCGATTTCTACCAGTTGGCCGCCAGCTACAACGTGCCCTTTCACCACATTGAAGTCAACGCCGCCAACAAAGCCCAGGCCGAGGCGCGTCAACTTGAAATCATCCATGCTGAAGGCGCGCAACTGGTGGTTTTGGCGCGCTACATGCAAATTTTGTCCAACACCATGTGCGAGCAACTGGCGGGCAAGGCCATCAATATCCACCACAGTTTTTTGCCCAGCTTCAAAGGCGCCAAACCCTATCACCAAGCCCACCACCGGGGGGTCAAGCTGATTGGTGCGACTGCCCATTACGTCACGGCCGACTTGGATGAAGGCCCCATCATCGAACAAGATGTGGCCCGCGTGGACCACAGCAAAACCGTAGAAGACCTCAGCGCCCTGGGCCGCGACACCGAAAGCCAGGTGTTGGCCAGGGCCGTGAAATGGCACAGCGAGCACCGCGTGCTGCTGGATGGCCACAAAACCGTGATCTTCAAATAGCCTCGCACCCTCCTTATAGCTATAAAGAGTTAACATTCCGCGGTGTGAGGGTGTGGTTGCTGCGCAGCATGTAGCGCAGGCTTATTCATCGGTTTGATCGCAACTCGCCCATCACACAGATGCGGCCGAGCATGGTTGTTCGCTTGGCCATGACGCCATCCACGCACCCCTTTGTCCGGGTGCTTTGAACGCCCGCCATGAATTTGTCGCCTCCACCGACCCCAGCCAACGCCGACCCCGCGCCCCTGGCCCCCTCTGCACGCTATGTTCGTTGGCGCACGCCGCTGGTGGGCACCCTGATGGGCTTGATCATGCTTGGCTTGGGCAGTTTTGTGGTTTTGATGTCCCAACATCTGGCACAAGAGCAAGCCCAAAAGGCATTGGAGCGGTCTTTGCTGCGCCAAGCACAAGACATTGTGAAGTTTCGCAATTTTTACGCTTCAGAGATCATGGCGCCGGCCCAGGCGCATGGCGTGCGCGTGTCACACGACTTCAAAGACCAACCCGGGACGCTGCCCTTGCCCGCCACCATGGTGCTGGAGTTGGGGCATTTTTTCAACCAGCAAGAACAAGGCAGCCTCACCAGCTATTACAGCGATTTGCCCTTTCCTTGGCGTGCTTCTCAGCGCCAGCTCGATGGGTTTCAACAAGACGCGCTTCGGGCCTTGCGAGAAAACCCAGATCGACCTTATATCCGAGAGGAAGTTCGAGATGGCCTCCCCGTTGTGAGGTTGGCTCTGGCCGATCGCATGCAAGAGAGCTGCGTGGCCTGTCACAACCAGTACCCTGGCTCGCCCTACATCCAATGGAAGGTGGGGGATGTGCGTGGCGCGCTGGAGGTCTCCATGCCCATCCACGCCACCCGCACCAGCACTGACAACCTGATCAACTTCACCCTGGGCATGCTGAGCTTTGTGGCGATGCTGGGTTTGTTTTTATTCTGGCGCGCCTTGAGCTCTGCGGACAAGCACCTGCAAACAGCCAACAGTTTGGCGGCCAAATACCAGGGCAGCAATGATGCTTTGCGCACCGAGGTGTTGCAGCGAGAAGCCATGGAGCAAGGGCTTCGCGAAAGTCAAAAAGACCTGATCGAAGCCAAAGCCAAGGCCGACTCTGCCAACGATTTGAAAAGCCAATTTTTGGCCAACATGAGCCACGAAATTCGCACCCCCATGAATGGTGTGGTCGGCATGACACAAATGGCGCTTCAAACCAATTTGGATGCGCAACAACGCGAGTTCATCAGCCTGGCCAACGTGTCGGCCAAGCACCTGATGTCGGTGATCAACGATATTTTGGATTTCTCCAAAATCGAAGCTGGTCATTTGAGCTTGCACCCCATCCCTTGCAACCCCTGGGATGTGGTGGTGCAAACGGTGCGCAGCTTTCAGTCAGAGGCCAGTGAAAAAGGCTTGACTCTGTCCATTGACAACGGTGGACAGCCCCCACCCAACGTGATGCTCGACCCGGTTCGGTTGCGCCAAGTTTTGACCAATCTGATTGGCAACGCCATCAAATTCACCGCCAAAGGCGATGTGCAAGTGATCATGGGTGCGGAAAAGAACCCATTTTTTGGCATGGTGAGTTTGCAGTTTTCGGTGCGCGATACCGGCATTGGTTTTGCCCCTGAACAGGCCTCGCGATTGTTTGACCCATTCATCCAGGGCGACAGTTCCATCACCCGGTCTTTTGGCGGCACGGGCTTGGGCTTGGCCATCAGCCGCAACCTGATCAGGTTGATGGGCGGCGACATCCAAGCCCAAGGTCAATTGAAGCAAGGGGCCACCTTCAGCTTTCACGTCAAAGCCCCCATTGCACCCGACTTTGACAACGCCCATGCCTTTGATGGGGTGGGCTTGGGTCTGGCCGACCCAGCCCGCCCCGCGCTGCGCCAGCACATTTTGGTGGTTGAAGACCACGCCATCAACCTCAAGTTGGTGTGCATGCTGTTGGACAGAATGGGCCACACCCATGTCAGCGCCTTGAATGGGCAAGCGGCTTTGCAACTGCTGCAAACGCAAGGCTTTGACATGGTTTTGCTCGATGTGATGATGCCGGTGCTCGATGGCATGAGCACCCTCAAGGCCTTGCGCAACCTGACCAACCCGGCTTTGGCCAATATCCCTGTGATCATGGTGACCGCCCATGCCATGACCGGCGACCGCGAGCGATTTTTGGCCGCAGGCGCGAATGGCTACGTGTCCAAACCCATAGGTTTTGAGGCCCTGGAAGATGAAATCCAACGCTTGGCCCACAAGCCCCCTCAGCACCATTGATGGGCATGGTTTTGCTTGGATTAACTACACTGTTTGGCTTTTGGCCCTACATTGGAGCCCTATCGACGTGAAAGCCTTTCCATGACTGCTGTGCTCGAAAAACCGCTCACCACACCCCAGACGGATTCGCCCCCGCCCAAAGACTTGGTGCTGTCGGCCCTGCGTGCCGTGTTGCCCGCCCACGCGTTGTTGTCCTCCAGCGAAAACACCACGCCTTACGAATGCGATGGCCTCACCGCCTACCGCCAACGCCCCATGTGCGTGGTGCTGCCAGAAACCTACGCCCAAATACAAGACGTGATGCGCACCTGTCATCGGCTGGGTGTGCCCGTGGTGGCGCGGGGTGCGGGCACCGGTTTGTCGGGCGGGGCCATGCCGCATGCGCAAGGCGTCACCTTGTCGCTGGCCAAGTTCAACAAGATTTTGAAAATGGATGTGCACAGCCGAACTGCCGTGGTGCAATGCGGTGTGCGCAATTTGGCGATCAGCGAGGCCGCCGCGCCGCTTGGGCTGTACTACGCGCCCGACCCATCGAGCCAAATCGCTTGCACCATCGGTGGCAATGTGGCGGAAAACTCCGGCGGTGTGCACTGCTTGAAATACGGCCTGACCCTGCACAACGTCTTAAAGGTGAAGGGCTTCACCATGGATGGCGAGCCCATCGAGTTTGGTGGCGACGCTTTGGACGCGCCAGGCTTGGACCTGCTGCCACTGGTGGTGGGATCGGAGGGCATGTTGGCCGTCACCACCGAGGTGACTGTCAAGCTCACCCCCAAGCCGCAGTTGGCTCGCTGCATCATGGCGAGTTTTGACGACCTGCGCAAAGCCGGTGACGCGGTGGCGGCCGTCATTGCCGCGGGCATCATCCCAGCCGGTTTGGAGATGATGGACAAGCCCATGACCGCTGCGGTGGAAGACTTTGTGCATGCTGGCTACGACCTGAGCGCCGAGGCGATTTTGCTGTGCGAAAGCGACGGCACGCCCGAAGAGGTGGAAGAAGAAATTGGCCGCATGAGCGCGGTGTTGCAGCGCTGTGGCGCAACCGCCACTGCAGTCAGCCGCGACGAGGCCGAGCGCCTGAAGTTTTGGAGTGGCCGCAAAAACGCATTTCCCGCCAGCGGCCGCATCAGCCCCGACTACATGTGCATGGACTCAACCATCCCGCGCAAGCGCTTGGCCGACATTTTGTTGGCGATTGCCGAAATGGAAAAAAAGTACGACCTGCGCTGCGCCAACGTGTTCCATGCGGGAGATGGCAATTTGCATCCGCTGATTTTGTTTGACGCGAACGACCCCGACCAGCTGCACCGCTGCGAATTGTTTGGCGCAGACATTTTGGAGACCAGCGTCGCCATGGGCGGCACGGTGACCGGCGAGCACGGTGTGGGCGTGGAAAAGCTCAACTCCATGTGCGTGCAGTTTTCAGCCGCAGAAAACGAGCAAATGTTTGGTGTGAAACGCGCCTTTGACCCGCAAGGTTTGCTCAACCCCGGCAAGGTGATCCCCACCCTGCAACGCTGCGCCGAGTACGGCAAGATGTTGGTGCGCGGTGGGCAAATCAGCCACCCCGATTTGCCGAGGTTTTAGGGCGCTGTCCCGCACTGGCAATAAACGGGATTGCCAACACCTCGATAGAAAAGGCTGGCTGGCCTTTCATATCAGTGCTCAAGAATCGCTTGACGAGACCACATTAGGGCGCGAAAATTAATACCCTAAACAGGTCTTTTTAGGGTTGGTCATGTCTCACTTGATTTATGCCACGGTCACGGCCAGTGTGTCCGAACTGAAGAAAAACCCCATGGGCACGGTATCTGCGGGGCAGGGCCAGACGGTGGCCATCCTCAACCGAAATGCGCCGGCTTTTTATTGCGTGCCTGCGGGCGCCTATGAGGCGCTGATCGATCGCTTGGAGGACATGGAGCTCAATGCCCTTGCCGATGCCCGTGCCGGTGAACCCGTGATCAAGGTCACGCTCGATGAGCTCTGAGCTGGCCTATTCATTGCTCTTTGTGCCACAGGCCCTCAAGGAATGGAAGAATCTCGACCCCCACACACGCCAGTTGTTCAAGACCCGGCTGATCGAGCGCCTAGAGATGCCGCGCTTGGCCTCGGCTCAATTGCGTGGGCACCCCGACCGCTACAAAATCAAGTTGCGGGCCTTGGGTTATCGCTTGGTGTATGAAGTGCGAGACCTGGAAGTGCTGGTGGTGGTCGTTGCTGTCGGTCGGCGTGATGGGAACGCGGTCTATCTTGCAGCCGACGGAATAGACAGCACGGCGCATTGAGCTTGGCTTAAGGGAGGGGATTGCTTGAGCCTTTCAGGCTTCGCACTGACCAATTACCAATCTCGCATTGACGAGAAAGTGAAGTTACCGCGCCCCAAACACCGCCGTGCCCACGCGCACCATAGTGCTGCCCGCTTGAATCGCGGCCTCCAAGTCGGCGCTCATGCCCATGGACAAGGTGTCAAAGTGCGGCAAGCCCATGGCGGTTTGCAATTCATCAAACAAACGTTTCGCTTGCACGTGTACCGCTACTTGGGCCTCAAAACCTTCCACGGGATCGGGAATCGTCATGAGGCCACGCAATGCCAAACGCGGCAAAACGGTTACGGCTTGCGCCAAAGCCAGTGCATCGCTGGGTGCCACACCGGCTTTGGTGGGGCCGCCATCGATATTGACTTGCAAACACACTTGCAAAGGTGGCAGGTGTGCCGGGCGTTGCTCGCTCAAGCGCTGGGCGATTTTCAAGCGGTCCACGCTGTGCACCCAATCGAAATGCTCGGCGACCAAACGGGTTTTGTTGCTTTGCAAAGGGCCGATGCAATGCCACACCAAGCCGGCCACACCGCTCAGGGCCACAATTTTGTCCACACCCTCTTGAACATAGTTTTCGCCAAAGTCGCGCTGACCCAAGGCG
>CAMDLJ010000079.1 GCA_945901665.1 Bordetella parapertussis
CGCATGATGGTGCGCTTGGTGGCCATGGCCCTGAACGCGCACCAACTGCAAGACACCTGCCATGGTGACGGCCATTTGCTGTTTGGTGCGGGCTTGTCTGACCCCAACGAACCCGATGTGTTGCTGCGCGACTTCACCGGCCGCACCCGTTGGTGGATCGAAGTGGGCCAGCCCCAGGACAAACCTTTGCTCAAGGCCTGTGGCTTGGCCGATGTGGTGTGCGTTTATACCTTTCACCATGCCGCCGATGTGTGGTGGCGCGGGATCAAAAATGCATTGATCAAGCCGCGCAATTTACAAGTCTGGCGCATCCCCGCCGATACCGCCCAAGCGCTGGTGGGCCTGGCCGAGCGCAGCATGTCCTTGCAAGCCACGCTGCAAGAAGGCGTGCTGATGCTGGGCAGTGCCCGTGGCACGGTGAATGTGGAATGTGAGCGTTGGCTGTGAGCCCGCGCCCGCTGAATTCAGCCGCCTGGTGCGGACGCAGGGCGCGTTGCGGCCACCTCGGCCACCAGACCCTTTTCAGCCGCGCGCTCGGCGTAGCGGTTAAAACGCCAAGAGTCCGCACTCAAGGTGATGCGCCGCCAAGTGGTGCGTTTGGCACCCGGGCTCATCTCGGTCCAGCGCTGCACCTCATCAAAACTGCGCCCGCAGCCTTTGCACCAAGCGTCGCCTTGGCTGGTGGAGCAAATGGCAATGCACGGTGTGTCTGGCGTGGTGTCGTACCACGTGCGCCAAGCGTCCATGGCCTTGGGCGGGAAACCCTTTTCCGACGCCTCGTCCTCGTGGTGATAAACCATCAAGGCATACACCTCGGCCAAAGCGCGGATTTCAGGGGCCAAGGTGATGCCGTCTGGAGAGGGCTTGCGCTCGCGCCAAAAATTGATCGCGGCTTCGATGTCGGTGATGTGGATGGCGGCCATGGGGGGGTGGATGATAGAACATCCTCTCAGGGCCAGATCGCCCGCATGATACGGCCCGCAAGCCACGGTGCCCGCCCGTGAAGCTGCTGCTCAACTGGCTGCTCAGTGCCACGGCGCTGATGGCCTTGTCCGAGCTGCATCCTGGCATTGAGGTCGTCAGCTTTGCCGTGGCGTTGTCGGCCGCACTGGTGATTGGCTTGCTGAACTTGCTGTTGCGCCCCTTGTTGGTGCTGCTGACCTTGCCGGTGACCTTGGTCAGCCTGGGCCTGTTTGTGTTTGTCATCAACGCGTTTTTGTTTTGGATGGCGGCACAAATGCTCGACAACTTTCGCGTCAACAGTTTTGGCGACGCCTTGGTGGGCTCGCTGATTTATTCGGCGCTGGGCATGCTGATTGACTCAGCGCTGAAGCAATTGTTCCCGCCGAAGTGAATCGAGCTCGCGCAAATTGGCGTCAATGATCGACGCCTCAATGTGGTCGCCGCGCTCCATTTGTCCATCCCGGGTTTTTTGCTGAACCAAGGCCTGAGCGGCGCGCAAACGGTCTTGGGCGCCGGTCAAATCGTGTTGCAACCAATGCACCTGGGCTTGCGCCCGGATGGCGCGCAAGGTTTTGCCCTGACACTGCAAGGCCTGTGACAACAAGGTCCACGCCAGCGCGTCGCGGGGTCGTTCCAGCATCCATGCCTCTAGCTCCTGAGACGCTGTGGCGCACTGCGGGGCTTGGGCCAGTGCCAAGCGGGCCTGGGCCAACCACAAAACTTCCGAGCGGCTTTGGCGCGATAGCTGGCCTTGCAACACGTCGACCGCTGTTTGGGCCTGACCGGTGAGCAAAGCCACCTCGGCGCGCACACCCCGCCACCACACCGGCGCGGCCGTTGCCAGCAAGGGGCCCAGTCGCTCCAACTTTTGCTGCGCGGGCAATGCTTGTTTCAAACGCAGATCGGACAGCACAGCGGCATACAACACAGCGGCTTGGCGCTGGGGCGCATAGGTGGCCAGGTCGCTGTCTTGCGCCGCCTCAGACAAGCGGCGCATGCCCTCGACGCCGGTTTGTACCAAGGCGCGCGCACGGGCCCCCGTGAGCACATCGTCCCAATCCACCGGCGCGGGCCTGGGCTGGGCCAAACCGGGCTGGCGCAACTGCATATCGGCAATGCGCTCGGTGGTCAGCGGGTGGCTGCGCAAGTAAGGATAGTTGCCACGGTCATTCAGGCGCGCGGCAATTTGCAGCTTTTCAAACATGCCAACAAAACCTTGGGTGTCAAAGCCCGCGTCGGCCATGACCCCAAAGCCCACCCGATCGGCTTCGCGCTCCATGTCGCGCGAAAAATTCAACTGGGTCTGGATGGCCAAGGCTTGCCCACCGGAGATCATGGCGGTGCCGGCCGTGGGGCTTTTGCTGGCCGCCAGAATGGCCAACAGCATGGCCCCCATGATCAGCGGCGACTGCTGGCTTTGGCGCGACATCAAACGCGCAATGTGGCGCTGCGTCACATGGGTCAACTCATGCGCCAGCACCGAGGCCAACTCGTGGCGGTTGGCCACCGTGGCCATCAGCCCCAAATGCACCCCCAAATAGCCGCCCGGCAGGGCAAAGGCATTGACACTCGGGTCGCGGATCAGGCTCACCTCCCAGGCAAAGCGCTGTTGCAATTCGGCTGACATCTCGCCGCGCTCACGCGCGGCCACCATCAAACGCGACCAAATTTGTTGCACCTGCTCGCCCAGCAGCGGGTCGTCCAGGTAGTCGGGGTCTTTGTAAATTTCGCGCATGATGTTGTCACCAATGCGTCGCTCCGACACCAATGAAATGTCCCCCGCATCGCCCAAACTGGGCAAGCGCGATGGCGCCACGCCTTGGGCCTGCGACAAGGGCAAAGGCAGGGCCAGCAAGCCCGCGCACAGCGCGGCCGCAGGCGACACGCACCAGCAGCGGCGCATCCAGCGGGAGAGGGCAGAGAAGGTATTCATGACCGTATGATGGGCATGTTACCCCTGCGCCCAGCACCTGGCGCACCTTCGCAACCCGATTGGCACCCACACCATGTCTGAACTCACCCACTTTGATGCCCATGGCCAAGCCCACATGGTCGACGTGGCGCAAAAGGCCCACACCCACCGCGTGGCCGTGGCCCAAGGCCGCATACAGATGCTGCCCCGCACCCTCGAGCTGATTGCCCATGGCAACGCCAAAAAAGGCGATGTGCTGGGCGTGGCCCGCTTGGCCGGCATCATGGGGGCGAAAAAAACCAGCGACCTCATCCCCTTGTGTCACCCCTTGGCCCTCACCCGGGTGACGGTCAGCTTTGAGCTGGACCACGCCAACCACAGCGTGGTGTGCAAAGCCAGCGCCGAAACCATGGGCCCCACCGGCGTGGAAATGGAAGCCCTCACCGCCGTGCAAGTGGCGCTATTGACCATTTACGACATGTGCAAAGCCGCTGATCGCAGCATGGTGATGACCGATGTGAAGCTTTTAGAAAAGCACGGGGGCAAGAGCGGGAGTTTTGTGGCCGAGTCCTAAACGCTTGAAGGCGGAGGGTTTCAAAGACCGTGGCCTGCTTGCAAGCGACACCTTGAAAGTGCCTCCATAGCTCTCAAGCGCGTGGCGGATCCATTTTGTTCACCTCGTCTTTGAGGTCATTGATGGCCAGCTTGATCAAGCGGCTCATCTCGTTCAAAGCCTCGCGATGGGTGTCAAACACTTGATGCAAAACATACGAGTCCGGCTCGAGTTTGGAAAATTCATCATGTCCAAGGACACGATGCAACTGCTCTTGTTCAATCAAATACCAACCGCTTTTTATTTCCATGAGCACCTCTTAGTTCAGACAAAGGTCAATGGGCTTCACCCGACTGAATGTATTTTTTAAAGTCCTTGTTCAGTTTTTCTTGCGTTTGCGTGTTCAGCGCCGCCAACGGTGGGCGCACACGCAGCCAATCTGCGTCGCGATAGGAGGTCGCCATCAGGTATTTAAGCCCTGGCACTGCGGGCATGCCTTGGATCAAGCGATCAAACGCCTCTAAACGCTCATCGTCCGCACCAATTTTGTTGCCGGCCACCGAAACTTTTTGGGCAGCGTTGGACAAAACCATGCGCGCCATGAGTGCTGGCAGCAAATTCGCATAGCTGGACAAACTGCTGTGCAGCCCCAGGTTTGCCAACGCATGGGTGTTCATGTCTTGGTTGGAAATGACAGGTATTTTGGGCAGGAAGGAGCGCACCCAATCCATGGTGTGGCTGGCATTTTGGCTTTGATCGATCAAGCCTTGGAATGCGCCCGCATGTTTGTCCAACAACTCACTGAGCACGCGCGGGTTGAGGTCAGCCGGACCAGCGTTGGTTTGGGAGGCCAAATACAGTTTGACGCCCATGGAACCCACTTTTTGAACGATGTGCCCAAAAAAATTGACCAGCCCCTGATCGGTTGCTTCAGGCCCGGCAGGCGGCGGTGTCAGGATATAACCCTGCAAGCCCAACTCATGGGTATCGCGAATCAGCTTGATGGTGTCGGTTAAATTGGCAAAAGCAGCGTGCAACAAAATGTCTTTGCCCGCAACCCCATGCGCCATCAATTGTTTGACCGCATCCAAACGCTCTGCGGCATTGAACGAGTCACCCTCTCCCACATGGCTGAACATGACCACCCCTTGTATGCCTTTGGCTCCCAAGGTTTGCACATGGGTGGACAGCTTCGCGTGGTGAATGAAAAGGTCTTCGGTCAAAGGGGTCAAGAGTTCGACCCATAAACCCTGAAGACCGCCCCCGGCAGTTGCCATGAAAGCTCCTTGGTTAGCCACAAAAGCCACCCAACTTGTTGGCGCCCCCGCAGACATGGCTTGGGGCAAAGGCTTTGATGGGCCGCATTATGCGGTCCTTGGCCAAAGGGTGCTCAATGGTGTTGCTGGGTGGGCCGCCCGGATGGTCCAAATGCCGGCTCACCTGAGCGGGTGAGCGATTTGGGCTCAGCTGCGCCGCGAGCTCCGTGCCGGCTCGTACAACTCGACCCGGGGTTCGGGCCTGGGCGCGGCGGCAGGTTTTTCTTGCACCGGCGCTTCTCTGCGCTCGTCTCTGACCTCACGCCGAGGCGCGGGCCTGACTTCACGGGGGGGCGGGGGAGGGGCAGATGCTTCAATGCGTGGCATGGTGATGCTTTCTAGCGGGTGAAGGCCCTAATGTAACGGAACTGCTTTGGCCCTGCGCGGCTCGGCGCAAGGACCCCCACACCGAGCGAGGCCCATCGCACAGCCGGCCTGCCTGATGAGAAAGTTTTTTCCGTCATATGGCCCGACTATGATGGCCAGCGCAATTTGCTTTGCCTCAGGCAAACGCCATTCCCAATGACCTTCATGCGCACAACCCCCACTTTTTTCTCCAATTTGGTCTGGCCGTCTTTGATGACCCCCTTTGCTTTCCAAAGCAAGCCATGGCACCCGGGATGTATCGCTTTATTGTTGGCATTTTGCGCGGCCCTGCCCATGGCTGTGCAAGCAGCAAGGCCCTTGAACACCGACGACGCCAACGTGGTCGATCCCAAAGCTTGTCAGCTGGAGACCTGGGTGCGCCGCACCCGCAGCAGCACCGAACAATGGGCCGTCCCCGGTTGCAACTTTTGGGGCGATGTAGAGTGGTCGCTGGGCGGTCAGCAGCGCAACGAAGACACACCATGGTCTTCAAGCTTATTGCTGGGCCAAGCCAAAAAGCGTTGGCTGCGTTTGAGCGACGGCGATTGGGGCGTTTCGACCACGCTGGGCTTCATCAACACACAGCCCACCAGCGACTTCAATGCGACCCAGCGCGATGTGTACTTCAATGCGCCCATCACCCGCGCATTGGGACAAGACCGTTTTGTTCATCTCAACCTGGGTTGGGTTCAACACACCCGCGACGGCAGTTCACGCCCCACCTGGGGCCTGGGGGGCGAGTGGCCTTTGAGTCCCCGCTTGATCGCCATCTCCGAGGTGTATGCCGAAACCACCACACCCAGCCAATACCAAGTGGGCTTTCGCTTTTGGGTCCAACCCCAGCGCATTCAAATCGACACCACCTACGGCAATCTGGTGGGCAGCGCCAATGATCAGCAATGGATCAGCATTGGTCTGCGCTTTTTGACGCCTGCTTTTTTGCCCTGAGCCCCTCGCAAACCGACACGCCTCTTGCCCCCTTGGCAAATTGACAAGCTTGGTGGCTGTGGGTCGCTTGAGCCAAGTCGACGCAACATTGCCACTGAGTGATAAGCTCCAGACCCGATGCGCCGCTCCAGGTGCCCCAAGTTTTTTTGAGGAGTGAACGATGGCCATGCCCTGGGAAGGGATTGTTTCCGCGGATGAAATCGCAGCCTACGAAGCCGCCGGTTTCGGTCGGCCCCAGGCCCAGGGCAAACGCCCGGCCTTGCTCATCATTGATGTGCAGTACCGCACTGTGGGCACGCAGCGCCAACCGTTTTGGGAATCGATCAAAGAGTTCAAAACATCTTGCGGCGAGGTCGGTTGGAATGCCGTGGACCACATCGCCCCGCTGCTGGCGTTGTTTCGCGAAAAGAACCTGCCGGTGCTCTACCCCTATGTCGCACCCAAAGAGAATTTCGACGTGGGCCGTTTGGCCGAGAAAGTGCCCGCCTTGATGGGCGTGGCCGCGCACGGCTACCAATTTGTGCCCGAGGTTGCACCGCTGCCGCACGATGTGCTGCTACCGAAAAAACACCCCAGTGCTTTTTTTGGCACGCCCTTGGCCAGCTATTTGATCGACCTGCAAGTCGACAGCTTGGTGGTCACCGGTTGCACCACCAGCGGCTGCGTGCGCGGCAGCGTGGTCGACGCCTTTGCCTACAACTTCAAATGCACCGTGCCCATCGAGTGCGTTTACGATCGCAGTGCCACCAGCCATGCTGTCAACTTGTTTGACATGGCGGCCAAATACGCCGAGGTCAAACCCGTGGCCGAGGTGATGCAATACATCCGTTCTTTGCCCAAGGCTTCATCATGAAAAAATTCGACAACAAGTTCGACCGCTATCCGTTTTCACAACTGCCCAAGCGCCCCACCTACAGCTGGCCCAATGGCGCCAAGCTGGCGGTTTACTTTGCACTCAACGTAGAGGCCTTTGAATTTGGCCGCAACCCCGGACCCGACTTCACATCGCTGCCAGCGGCACCGTTTCACCGGGGCTTTGCCTACCGCGACTATGGCAATCGCGTGGGCATTTGGCGCATTTTGGAGCTGTTCAACCGCTACCAAATTCCGTTGGCGATTCTGACCAACACCAGCGTGTACGACATTTGCCCGGAGGTGTTGGTGCCGTTTCGCGAGCGCGGCGACGAGTTTGTCGGCCATGGCCGCACCAACTCCGAGCGCCAAATCGATATGGACGAAGCCACCGAGCGCGCCATGCTGCAAGAGGTGCGTGAGCGTTTTATTCAAGAAGAAGGCAAGGCCCCCAAGGGCTGGTTGGGCCCATTCATTTCCCAAAGCGCCAAAACACCAGAGCTGCTGCTCGAGACCGGCTACACCTACCAAATGGACTGGTTCTTTGACGAACAGCCCCAGTGGTTCCGCACCGATCGTGGCCCCATCATGAGCGTACCCTACCCCTCCATGGAGCTCAATGACATCCCGGCTTTCATCAACCGCGGTGCCAGTGACGGTGAGTTCACCACCATGATCACCGATGGCTTCAACCAACAACTCGCCGACGGCGAGCGCAACGGCTGGCCCCTGGTGTGTGGCGTGTCGCTGCACACCTTTTTGATGGGCCAACCGCACCGCGCGCACCAGCTCAAATTGATTTTGGAGCACATGGCGGCACAACGCTCGCGGGTGTGGTTCACCACCCCGGGCGAAATTGCCGACCACGTGTCTGCCCTGCCCGCCGGCACGGTGGCCATCCCCTGAGTTGGCGCCATGAAGTCCCATCGGCAAACCCGGTGGGCCTGCGTGGCCGTGTGGCCTTTTTTTGGACCCCAAAACCTGTTTGACGGGCTGGGGAGGCGCGTTAGAGCCCCGCTCTCAACGGCTTACCGGCATTCGCCGGGCAGTTGTTTGGCCGGCAGCAAGGTGCCCGCAGGCACAGCCAAGCCGGTGGGCAGGGCCACGCCCTCACCCACACAGCGCCACGCCACCACGCCCTGGCTGGGCGGTGCAAACGCCGTGGTGCCATCGGGCAATGCGGTGGGTGCGGCCCAGGTGCCCAAATAAGGCACCAAATGGAAAGATCCATTGCCTGCCGCTGCGGTGGTTTTGACACTGATCACCCCGGTTTTCGCATCTACGACCAAGCTGGCCACATTGGCCGTTGCGGCTGGGGCACCGAAGCCGCTGGCATAACCCGTGGCACTGGCATTGGGGTTGCCGCTGTTGAGGTGCTCGACCACGGTGTTTTTGACCGATGCCGCCAAGGACAAGCCCTCACCCACCCGCGCGCGCACCGCGTAATCCAGATAGGCGGGCAAAGCAAATGCCGCCAAGATGCCAATGATGGCAATCACCACCATCAGTTCAATCAAAGTGAAACCCTTTTGGGCTTGAGGTAATTGCATGACGTCTCCCTGATATCGTTTTGAGAAAAACGATTCTAGGCAGGCATCTCAAAAAGGCAAGCGCCGAGCGGCGCTGCCTTTATTCCGGATGGTGTGCTGCGGCTGATTTCTTTTGCATGTACTTGCCAATCGAGTACACGCCCAGGGCACCGACCACCGCGGCGGCGTAATGCAGCCAGGGTGCAGCTTGCAAGGTGTCGCGCAGCAGCACATCGCTGACGATGGTTTCACCACCCACCCAGCCGATCAAACAAGCGCCAAACACGATGATGATGGGAAAGCGCTCCATCATCTTGATCATCAAGGTGCTGCCAAAAATCACCATCGGGATGCTGATGGCCAAGCCCAAAATCAACAAGGTCATGGAGCCCTTGGCGGCGGCGGCCACGGCAATCACGTTGTCCAAGCTCATCACCAGGTCGGCGATCAAAATGGTTCGCACGGCAGCCATGAGGGTGCCGTACTCTTTGGCTTCGCCCTCGTCGTCCTCTTGCTCGCCCAACAGTTGCGCGCCAATCCACAGCAGCAACAAGCCGCCAATGATCTGCAGGCCTTTGAGTTCCAGCAACCACGCCGCCACCACCGTCAACACAATGCGCAAAACCCCAGCGGCACCGGAGCCGAACATGATGGCTTGCTTTTGCTGGTGGGGGGGGAGACTTCGGGTAGCCAGGGCAATGACAACGGCGTTGTCACCCGACAAGATGATATTGATCCAAACGATCTTCATCAGGCCGATCCAAAACTCGGCCGTTTGCAGCATGTCCAGGGCAATTCCTGTGTAGTGTGTTTTTTATAGGGCTGCCAGTGGCCGCCCGTCAGGTGCCCAAAGTGTAACGGCCTTGCTATTGCAAGGCCGTTGTTACTTTTTTGGAT
>CAMDLJ010000080.1 GCA_945901665.1 Bordetella parapertussis
CCTGGGCCCAGCACCGGTGCAAAACGCTGGATGAAGCCACCGTCCACGTCCCAGGCCTCGCTGCCTTGGATGGCACGGAAGTGCCAAAACATGGTGTCAAAGTCGTCCAAGGCGATGTTCACCGCGCGGGCTTTGCCCAGGCATTCTTCAATCTGCCCACGCACTGGCTTCAAGGCCTTGACCGCCGCCGGTGCGGCCAAACCCCAGATGTCGTTGGGCACCAACAAGCGCACGCTGTCGGGCAAGGCTTGGGCATCTTCACCGAACAACACGTCGGCCACCCGGGCAAAAGTGGGCACATCGCGGGTGAACCAACCGCAGGTGTCCAAACTGGGCGACAAGGCCAAGGTGTCGTCCAAGGGGATGCGGCCATGGCTGGGCCGCATGCCGACCAAACCACAGTGGTTGGCGGGTGCGCGCACCGAACCACCGGTGTCCGAGCCCAGGGCAAAGTCGCACAGGCGGTTGGACACCGCCGAGGCCGAGCCCGAAGACGAGCCGCCGCTGATGCGCAAAGGATCGGCGCCATTGATGGGCGAGCCAAAGTGGGCGTTTTGGCCGTTCATGGAATAGGCCAATTCATCGGTGATGGTTTTGCCCGCAAAGCGCGCACCGGCATCCAGCAGCTTTTGCACCACCGGTGCGGTGCGCTGTTGGATGCCCGACAGCGCCAGCATGAAGGGCTGGCCGCCGCTGGTGGGATAGCCTTTGACGTGGTAGAGGTCTTTCACCCCAAAACTCAAACCCGCCAAGGGCCCCGTGGGCGCGTTGGGCACGGGGGCCGTGGGGTAAGGCATGAAGGCGTGGGCGGTGTCCCACAAGGCGTCGGTGTGGTGGTTCATGGTGGGATGGGTGTGGAAAAAATCAAACAGCCTGAGGCTCTAGGGCGCGCAAGCAGCGCACGCTGTGGTTGTCGGCCAACCAGCTCACTTCGGGTTGGCTGGCTTCGCAAGCGGGCTGGGCCATTTTGCAGCGGCTGGCAAATGCACAACCGGGGGGCAAGGCGGCCAAATCGGGCGGGGCCCCGGCGATGGTCTCCAGCCGCTGGCCCTTGGCCAAGGCACCGTCGGCACGGCTTTGCAACAAGGCCCGGGTGTAAGGGTGGCGAGGTTGGCGCAGCAGGGTGCGGGCGGGTCCCTCTTCCACAATGCGACCGGCATACATCACCGCAATGCGGTCAGCCACCTCCACGGCGGCACCGATGTCGTGGGTGACAAACACCACGGCCAGGCCCAGGTCTTTTTGCAGCTCGCGCAGCAACAGCAAAATTTGAATTTGCACCGTCGCGTCCAGCGCCGTGGTGGGCTCGTCGGCCAGCAACAACTGGGGATGGCACGCCAAGGCCAGGGCGATCATGGCGCGCTGGCGCATGCCACCCGACATTTCATGCGGATAGGCTTGCAGCCGCCGCTCGGGGCTGGGGATGCGCACCCGCTCAAACAAGGCCAAGGCACGCTGCTGGGCCTCAAGGGCTGTGACGTTTTCATGGCGGCGAATGGTCTCGGTGATTTGTTGGCCCAAGCTGTACACCGGGTCCAGGGCCAGCAAGGGCTCTTGGAAAATCATCGACGCCACGCGGCCTCGGTAGCGGCTGAGTTCGCTGGGCGAGAGCTTCAACACCTGTTGCTCGCCGACGCGAATGTCACCGGTGATGCGGGTGCTTTTTTCGGCATGCAAGCGCAGCAGGCTGCGCAGGGTCACGCTTTTGCCCGAACCCGACTCGCCGATCAAGGCCACCACCTCGCCGCGCTGAACCCGCAAGTCCACGCCGCTGACCGCCTTCACCGGCTTTTTACCGCCGGTGAAAGTCACATGGAGTTGTTTGATCTCCAAAAAACAATCGCTAGCGGGGGCTGTGCTCATGCCACCTCCTGCGGGGCTGCGGCCAATGCAGCCGGTGCCTGGCCATGGGCGCTTCCGGCCACATGCATCCAACACGCCACCTGCTGGCCATGGGCGGCATCCACCAGCACCGGCGATTTTTCGCTGCACACGGCTTGGGCATGGACACAGCGGGGGTGAAAACGGCAACCCGAGGGCGGGTTGATCGGGTTGGGCGGGTCGCCAGCCAAGGGCGGCTTTTAGGTGCGCCGGTCCGGGTCCAGGGTGGGGATGGACGAGAGCAGGGCTTGGGTATAGGGGTGGGCCGGGTGCTTGAACAAGGTTTCGCTGTCGCCAATCTCCACCACTTGGCCCAGGTACATCACCAACACCCGGTCGCTGATAAAGCGCACCACATTCAAGTCGTGGCTGATGAACACATAGGTCAGGCCAAAGTCATCTTTCAAGTCCAGCAACAAATTGAGCACCTGGGCCTCGACCGATTTGTCCAAAGCCGACACCGCCTCGTCCAAGATGATCAAGCGCGACTGCAAAGCCAAGGCGCGAGCTATGTTCACCCGCTGGCGTTGACCGCCTGAGAGCTCGTGCGGATAGCGCTCGGCAAAGCGCTCAGGCGCCAAGCCCACCCGGGCCAGCAAGTCGCGCGCGCGCGCCACCGCCCCGCGTGGGGGCACGCCATGCACCATGGGCGCAAAGGCAATCGAGTCCTCTATGGTCAAGCGCGGGTTGAGCGAGGCGTAGCTGTCTTGAAACACCATTTGGGTTTGCCGCCGGTAGGCCTTCAAAGGCAAAGACGATCCGCCCACGGTTTGGCCATCGAAGACCATCTCGCCTTGGTCGGGCGCGATCAATTGCATGAGCAAGCGCGCGGTGGTGGATTTGCCGCAACCGGACTCGCCCACCACGCCCAAGGTCTCGCCTTTGAAGACATCAAAGTCCACACCGTCAACGGCACGCACCACGCCACCGCCTTTGCCGAACACGTCTTTTTTCAGCGGAAAGTGCTTGACCAAGCCGCGCACACTGAGCATGGGCTGGGCGGGGCCGCCCACATCGATGGGGGTCAAGGGCATGGCGCGCTCACTGTTTGATCTCCATGGCCGAGCGCAAACCGTCGGCCAGCAAATTGAAGGCAATGGAGGTGATGAAAATCATGGCGCCGGGCAAGGCCGCGATCCACGGCTGGGTGTAAATGGCGGTGCGCAAGGTGTTGAGCATCAGGCCCCACTCGGGCTCGGGCGGCTTCACGCCCAAGCCCAAAAAGCTCAGGCCCGAGGCCAAAATCATGGCCACCGCGATCAAACTGGTGGCGTACACAAACACTGGCCCCAGCACATTGCCCAACACGTGCACCCGCACGATGGTGAAAGCACCCGCCCCTGATGCGCGAGCGGCATCGACAAAATCGCGCCCGCGTATTTGCGTGGTCACGCTCTCGGCCACCCGGGCAATCGGCGGGATGAACACAATGGTCAAAGAAATCAGCGAATTGGTGATGCCCGCACCCAAGGCACCCGACAAGGCAATGGCCAGCAGCACCGAGGGAAAGGCATAAAACACGTCAATGGTGCGCATCAAGCCCGAGTTGACCCAGCCGCCGGTGTAACCCGCCGTGATGCCAATCACCGAGCCAATGACAAACGCGCAAATCACTGGGGTGATGCCCATGAACAAGGACAAGCGGGTGCCCACGATCAAACGGGTCAGCATGTCGCGCCCCAGCTCATCGGTGCCCAAGGGGTGTCCGGCAAAACCCATGGGCTTGAGGCGCTTGAGCATGGACGATTGGTACGGGTCCAGGGGGGCCAACCAGGGCCCAAAAATGGCCAGCACCAGCAACACCAACACCACCAAGGCCGCTGCCACGGCCACTTTGTCTTGCAGGAAACGCCGACCCACGGTTTGCCAGTAACCGGCCGAGCGCTGCATGGCGGGTTCGGGCACCTTGCGGGGATCTACTGTGATGTGCATCATGAAGCTGGCCCGGGTTTCAGCTGCGCGAAATGCGCGGATCGAGCAGGGTTTGAACCACATCCACGATCAAGTTCAAGACCACAAAAAACATGGCCAAAACCAAAATGGTGCCTTGCAACAAAGGCAGGTCGCGCTGAAATATGGCGGCGTTCAACAAAAAGCCAGTGCCCGGCCACGAAAAAACAGTCTCGATCAAGATCGAGCCACCCAGCAAATAACCCAACTGCAAGCCCATCACCGCCAAAGCGGTGGGCGCAGCGTTTTTGACCACGTGCATGAACACACCCACATCGGTCAAACCTTTGGCGCGCAAACCCACAATGAACTCTTGGGCCAAGATGTCGGCCACCAAGGCGCGCACCGTGCGCGAGATGATGCCCATGGGAATCACGCTCATGGTGATGGCCGGCAGCAACATGTGTTTGAAGTGCTCCCAGTCCCAGGCCCAATCACCCGAGCCGCCAGGGCCAGCCCCACCGGGGGGCAACCACATCAAGATGGATGAAAAAATAATCACCAGCACCATGCCCAACCAATAGTGGGGCACGCTGACCCCCAGCACAGAGGTCAATGAGGCCAACTTATCGAGCCAGGAATTTTGAAAATACCCGGCCACAAACCCAAACAAACAACCCAGCACAAAACCAATCAAGGTGGCCAACATGGCCAAACGCAAGGTGTTGCCCACGGCTTTCATCACCTCGCTGTACACCGGTCGATTGCTGGCAATCGAGGTGCCCAAATCGCCCTGTAAAGCGCGCCACACCCAGGACACAAATTGCTCGGGGTAAGAGCGATTGAATCCGTACAGTTCTTTCAACTTGGCTTGCAACTCCGCCGAAGCGTCGGGCGGCAGGATGGACACCAAGGGGTCGCCCGGTGCCAGGTGCACCAAGGCAAAACACACCAAGGCCACACCCAACATGATGGGCAGGGTGTAGACCAAGCGTCGCCACAAAAAACCAAGCATCCCATTGCTCCAGAAGAAACCAAAACCAGGGCTGCATGGCCCTGTACGGTCAAAAAAGCCAACGGGCATGGGCACACCGTGCCCATGCCGTCAGCCCATGGGAGCCTTTAGTTGATCGAAATGGGGGCCAAATCGATGAACCAACTGCGCGGCTGCACCAAGCCCTTGACCTTGCTGCTGATGGCGCGGGGGCCGACATCGTGCGCAATCCAGACAAAGGGGGCTTCTTCCACAATGCGTGCGTGCAGCTTGGACAAGGCCACATCGCGTTTTTTGTCGTCGAACTGGGTGCGCGCTTCGGCGATCAGCTTGTCAAACTCGGGGTTGCCAAAATAACCCCAGTTGTTGGACACCGGCGGGAAGGTGCCGGTGCTGGTGAAGCGCACCATGCCAAAGAAGGGGTCCATCGCGGCATAGCTCACATTGATGGCATTGGCGCCGTTGGCCGATGGGTCTTTGGCACCCTTGCGCCAGTTGGTGAACAAGGTGTTCCATTCGATCACGTCAAATTCGACGTCAAAGAAACACTGTTTGAGCGACTGCTGCACAAACTCGTTCATCGGCAATGGCTGCATCTGACCCGAACCCGAGGCAGAAATTTGCACCTTGACCTTGAGCGGTTTGGCCGCGCTATGGCCGGCTTGGGTCATCAAGGTTTTGGCTGCGTTCACGTCGTACTTGATGTCGAACTTGGGGTTGCCCCACCAGGGGTGGCCCGGGGGCACGGTGCCCTTGGGCACGGCCATCATGCCGCCCAGCAAGGTCTTGATGCCTTCGCGGTCCACACACAGGTTGGCGGCTTGGCGCACCCGCTTGTCCAACCAGGGCGAGCCTTCGGCAAACGACAACTGCCAAGGCCACACATGGGGCTGGGCATTGCTTTCAATCTTGAAACCGCGTTGGGTGATTTGCGCCATGGCGTCGGGCGCGGGGGCCTCGATCCAATCCACTTGGCCACCGAGCAATGCGGCGGTGCGGGCGTTGGCCTCGGGCATGGGCAGCATCACCACACGGTCGAGCTTGGGCACGCGCTTGGCGTCCCAATAGGTTTTGTTGGCCACCACCTCCAAGCGCTCGCGCGGCACAAAGCGCGCCATCTTGAACGGGCCCGAGCCAGAGGCGTCGGCGGCAAACGCGGTCCATGCGGCTTTGGACTTGTCGGCGGGGGTGTCGCCAGTGGCAGCGTCGAACTTTTTCTTCCAATGGGCGGGCGAGGCCATGAACAAATTGGTCAGGTTCAAGGGCAAAAAGGCATCGGGTTCGCTGGTGGTGAGTTCCACCGTCAACTCGTCAATCTTGCGCGCGCTGCGCAAGGTGGGCATGCGAGACGCGGTCACGCCCACTTGGCTGGCGTCAAAGTGAACGGCATCTTTGTCGAGAACCTTTTGCACGTTCCAGACAATCGCGTCGGCGTTCACTGCGGAACCGTCATGGAACTTGACACCGGGGCGCAGCTTGAAGGTCCACTTGGTTTTGTCGCTGGCGTTGACCGCCCAAGAGGTGGCCAGGCCTGGAATGAGCACGCTGGGTGCATTGGCCTTGGACAAATCCCATTGCGTCAACGCGTCATACATGGGGATGCCGGTGAAGCGGTTGCCCTCAAAACCTTGATCGGGCTGACCCAAGGTGCGGGGAATATCGGCAGCGGTCATGGCAATGCGCAACACCTTTTCTTGCGCTTGCACGGCCAAGGACATGGCGCTCAAACCCACGCCAATGGCCAAGGTCATGGCCGAAGGCGCAGAAGCGCTAAAAATGGGGAAGCTGAACCGATTCATGAGAACTCCATTCGTGATGTTTAAAAATTTGAGCCAAAACCTGTACGGATCACGCCGCAATGATTGCCAGCAGCATGCCCAAATACCTGTCCATCCATCGGTATGCAATCAATATGCCACCAATACAAGACATGGGCGCACCAATACTAGGCAATTTGAAGGCCATGGCGCACCATTACAGATCAAATCAGGAACTTTTATAGGGTCTTTTGCACCAAATTGGTTCAATCAGGGGATGGCAACAACCAGGCATTCCCCGTTTCAACAAAATTGAATAATCCGACAATAAAATGCCATTGAGGCCATATAAATGGCGATTCATAAGGATGATCCATGACCCCTGTGAGCGTGACCCGTTGGTCCATTTTGATGGCCTTGCTCGCCCCCGCGTGGCTTTGCGCACAGGCACCAACCCCCGACACGCAGCCTGCTGCGGTTAGCTCGGCACAGACCGCTCCCAGCATTGAACAGCGCCCCACCAGTGACACCACGCCTGCGCCGCCCAAGGGCGACGCAGTTTTCCGTTTCGAGCGCGAAAAAGACAAGTGGATTTTGATTGACGTCAACGTGCGCGTTTTTTTGGACGGCAAACAAGTTTGCGCTTTGGCCAACGGGGGAAACTGCGAAGTCCAGGCCAAGCCCGGCGCCAGGCGCATCAAAATTGATCAACGCTACACCATTGGTGAGTTTTCGCGCGTTTTTAATGCGGAGGCCGTAAAGCGATACACCCTGGGCGTCACCACAAAAGAATCCAAAGCGTGGATTGAAGCTTTCGCGCCCATTGTGGGCGGAGCCGCTTATTATTTCGGCAACCGCAGCGGTGAGGATTCGGACAACTCCGATTGGACCGCCAAGCTCATTGCCCAGGAATAAGGCGCTGGCGCATCAATCAGTGCACGTGCCCTAACTGGGTGACCCCAGTGACCAAGGCAATCCCTGCAAACAGCCAGCCAATTTGCGCCACGGTGGCGTTGGCGCTCAAGCGCTTTTGAAGCTGCGGGATCAAATCGGCCAAGGCCACATATATATAGCTGCTGCTGGCCATGGTGAGCCAAAAAGGCAACCATTCTTCATGGCCGGCGATCAGGCTGTGGCCGACCAAGCCGCCCAGCACCGTGACGCCACCGGCCATGCACAGCTTGATGAGGGCGCTGCGGGGATGACCCATGCCCTGTTGCAGCACCACCAGGTCCCCCATGTGGTGCGGCACCTCATGGGCCAGCACCGCCACAGTCGCGGCCACGCCCAGTTGCACATCGGCCAAAAAGGCCGCGGCCACCAACAAGCCGTCGCCAAAAGCATGGATGCTGTCGCCCATCAGCACCGACCAAGACCCGGCCATGCCCGAAGGGGGGGCATCCTGGGGCTTGTGGCCCGGATGGTCTGCGCCCGCATCCCCTGGAGCAGGGGCGTGGTGGTGGGCCTGCTGGGGGTCTTGTGCGGCATGGGCGTGTCCATGACCATGCGCATGTCCGTGGGCGTGACCATGTTCATGGCCGTGGTGCCACAGCTCGGCCTTGTCGAGTAAAAAGAAAAACACCAAACCCACCAACAAGGTGATGAACAACTGGTGGGGAGACGCCCCCGATTCAAAGGCCTCGGGCAGCAAATGCATGAAAGCCGTGGCCAGCAGGGCACCGGCCGCCAAGCTCAGCAAATGCTGGGTATAGGCCGACAGCAAGGCTCGGGCGCACAAGGCGGCCACCAACACACTGCCCACGCCTGCAGTCAAGGTGCCCAACACAATATATAAGAGGTTCACCCACATGTCCTGGTGGAGGCCACCGCCGCTGGGGCGGCTTCAATGAAGGGGGCAACAAGCCCCCTGGCACGCAGCATCAAGCCACGCCGTGTTGTTTGAGCCAAGCCAGCAGACGCTGCCAGCCGTCTTGCGCGGCCGGGGCGCGGTAGCTGGGCCGGTAATCGGCATGGAAGGCGTGGGGCATCTCAGGGTAAACCATGAACTGCGAGTTTTTGGCGCCAGCGGGTGCGGTTTGCAAGGCAGCCTTCATTTGATCCACCGTGCTGACCGGAATGCCGGTGTCAGCCGCGCCGTACAAGCCCAGCACTGGCGCTTGCATGCTGCCCACCAGTTCCACAGGGTGCTTGGGTGTGGTGGCGGTGGACTGGCCCACCAAGCGGCCATACCAGGCCACACCGGCTTTGAGCTTGGGGTTGTGCGCGTTGTACAACCACACAATGCGGCCGCCCCAACAGAAACCAGTGATGGCCAGTTTGTCCACGTTGCCGCCTTGCCCAGCGGCCCAGCGCACGCAGGCGTCCAGATCGCCCATCACCTGGGCATCGGGCACTTTAGAGATCAGCTCGCTTTGCAATTTGGCAATTTCACCAAAGCTGGTGGGGTCGCCTTGGCGGACGAACAACTCGGGGGCAATCGCCATATAACCCTCACGCGCCAAACGGCGGGTGACATCGGCAATGTATTCGTGCACACCAAAAATTTCAGAAATCACCAAAACCACGGGCAAACCGGTTTTGCCAGCGGGGGCGCTGCGGTAGGCGGGCATTTTGAAACCGTTGACATCGATGGTCACTTCACCGGCGACCAAACCATCGGTTGGGGTTTTGATGGCGGTTTGGGCCATCAAGGGCATGGCCGCAGCGGCATAGCCCACGCCCAGCGCGGTTTGCAAAGCCAAGCGCCGGTTGGGCAGCGGCGCATCGGCGCGGGTGTTCATCAGCGATTGGGTGTCGAGCAACAGGTCAGGGGTCATGGGGCTGCCTTATCAGGTGAGGAGGTT
>CAMDLJ010000081.1 GCA_945901665.1 Bordetella parapertussis
TGGTAGACCGCACCACCGCGGTACCACATGGACAGCAATTTACCGTTGTGAAATTTCACATCGGTGTTGGAAGTGTTTTTCAGCGCATCGTCAGGCAATGCGCCTTCGGGCAAGCGTTGTTTAAGTCCTGGGGCCAGGCTAACACCTGCCGCTTGGTCGGCTTGTAAACCGTCGGTGTTGACCCAGCGGTTGCGGTAAGTGACCTGACCTTTTTGAAAATGCACCGCGTGCAACATGCCGTCGCCGTCGTACCAGTGGTATTTGCCTTTTGGGGTGTGCTGTGGCACAGGTCCGTTGCGCACGTACATGCCGCTGAAATCTTTTGGGATTTCGCCGATGACTTCAAAATCTTTCACCACCAACTCCTTGTCCACGGGGGCAAACCCCCCCTGTAAATTCGGGTTGTCAATCAGATAGGGGGGTGTTTCAACGAAGGTTTCAAGTCCCATGGTGTTCTCCAAATCAGTGCGCGTTTCGGGGGATGGCGGTGGGGAGAGATCAGTGTGCTTGCCCAGAGAGCAAGCCACCGCGTTCCAAATCAGCGCCGCTGGCCCAGCAGGCATGGGTGCCGCTGCAAAGTTTGTGCGGTAACTCAATGCGGCAGACCGGGCCGGCTTCAAACTTCTTGGAGTCGATCAGGATGATTTCTGAACGCTGGGTTTTCTCGTTGGTGATGAAGCTCACCAGGTAGCCGTCGTCTTCGTCCTTGGCATTCACGCGCGGCGCAAAGGGTGCTTCGCTGGCGTATTGGCCTTCGGGCAAGCGGATCTCCCAGGATTCGCCGGTTTGCAAGTCGTGTTTGACATAGCCATGGAACAAGAACCAACCGGGCACTTGAACAGCACTGTAGGCATAGCGGTAAGGTTGTGTGGCGTAGCGCTGGTTGAACATGCCGAATTCCAGAATGCGCTCGTCCAGACGCTTTTCTGTGGTCTTGCCGGTTTTTAGGTTTAAGCGCCATCGGTGCAGGTGGCAGCCCATTTTTTTCTGATCCAGATACGACATCATGCGCTCGTAGCCTGCGGGAGCGCCTTCATAGTTGCGCGGCATGGGGTTGTCTTGGAAATAGCCGTCAAGCACGATCTCGTCGCCCTCTTCGTAGGCATTGAGCCAGTGCAGCACAAAGGTGGGTGCGGCTTCAAACCAGATGATGTCTTTGGTCTGACCGCGCCGTGGAATGATGGCGATGCGTGAGGGCGTGTTTTTGAAAAAGCGCACCACATGCTTGCCTTGGGCCAGCAACTCGGGGTCCCAGTAAAGCGGAAAGTCGTTCAGGATGGCGTAGTTTTCTGTGTAGGACATATCGTGCGGCAAGCGCGGACCCGGCAAAGGAATGGGCACGTAATGCACCAGCTTGTCGTGTTTGTCGACCACGCCATAGTGCATGTAGGGCGCATGCTTGGAGTAGTTGAAAAACAGCAGTTCGCCGTTGCTCTCGTCCACCTTGCAATGCGCCGAAATCCCGTCTAGAGGCGACCAGGGCGGAATGCCTTCTTGCTCCAAACTCAGCGGGTCCAGGCGGTAGCCCTCACCACATTGGTAAAACGTGGTCAAGGCGCGTCCGGCATGCACGACCACATCGGTGCTTGAGGAATCTTTGAGGCTGCCGTGAGCCCCCCAGCCTGCGCGCTCGGACAAGGCAGGGTCTTCCATCAGGCCCGCCCACAGGGCGCGCCCGGCTTCGAGTTCAGCTTGCAGGCCCTTGGTCTTTATAAAGCGGTTGCGGTAGCTGACCTGACCATTTTTGAAAGCGGCCATGTGCAGCATGCCATCTCCATCAAAGGGGTGGTACTTGCCCTTGGCTTGCAAGACTGGGTTTTCGGTGTTGCGCAAATAGACGCCATCGATGTCCCGCGGAATGGAACCTTCCAGAACCTTCAAGTCGGTCGCGTTGACTTCTTCGAGCAAGGGTGTCCAGGCGCCTTGAAGATAGGGGTGATCGCCCGGTTCCAAGTTGCTGGCGAGGGTATTCACAATGTCGATGCGCATCTCGTCCCCAAGTTGATTATTTGTCTTCAATGGACTCAGATTAAGTCAGTGCAGCAAGGAAAGCAATGGGGTTTGAGCGGATGAGCAGTAGCCTAGGTGACTACTTTTTGGTGCACTTTCCGCATTCAATCCAAATTGTTTTGAAGGGCCGGCCTTGTGCCTGATCCTGATGCGCCTGGTTTTCGCATGAGGAGATTTCATGAGCGAAGCAAGCCCAGCCGCTCCACCTCATTGATGGGGCATGAGGTTGGCTCCAAGCTTAAGCCCCGGTCTTGGAATTGAATATCGCGCGTGCGTCATTAACCCAGGCTCGAGCCTGTGAGGTCATGGCCGCCGCATCTGATGACAGAATGATAAAGCGATGGCCTTCTGCACCGAGTTGATCTGCGACGGTTGCTGAATTGGCATTCATTCTTGCCAGTATGTCATGCCGTCGGCAGACATTGGCGACCCGCTTGCGTGCACGCAAAACGGCGGCACGTGTCTCGGCTTCGGAAAGTTTGCGAGTGCACGGGTCACCTCGAAGCGACAATGAAGAAATGTCCACAGCCTGGTGGATTTGCTAAAAAAATGCGGTGTAGTGGTTATCAACAAAAAGGACTTGCGTGTCTAAGGTCACTGATAAATTGCCCAATCTGGATGAAAGTTGTTTCAAAGCCCCGCAGCAGTTCTTGTTGGCGCCGCAGCAGGTTTCTACTCATCCTCCAAGAATTTTGATGTTGTATGGGTCCTTGCGGGAGCGTTCTTACAGCAAGCTATTGACGCAAGAAGCGGCCAGGTTGCTTGAGGCTATGGGTGCAGAGGTGAGGGTGTTTGATCCTTTGGACCTCCCGCAGCCTGACTCCGCACCAGATACACATCCAAAGGTGAAAGAGTTGCGTGATTTGGCTGCATGGTCTGAGGGCATGGTTTGGTGTTCGCCTGAACGTCATGGAGCCATGACTGGGATTATGAAAAGTCAGATTGATTGGATCCCTTTGACGGTTGGGGCTGTGCGTCCCACGCAGGGAAAAGCTTTGGCTGTGATGGAGGTCAGTGGGGGATCTCAATCATTTAATGCCGTCAACCAAATGCGCATCCTTGGACGCTGGATGCGGATGATCACCATTCCAAATCAGAGCTCAGTTGCCAAAGCTTTTTTAGAGTTTGACGAGGATGGTCGCATGAAGCCATCCGCTTATTACGACAGAGTAGTTGATGTGATGGAGGAGTTGGTGAAGTTCACGCTTCTGACACGCGATGTCGCGCCTTACCTGGTCGATCGCTATAGTGAGCGCAAAGAATCGACGCAAGAGCTTTCAAAGAGGGTTCATCAGAAAACTTTATGAAAAGCTTAAATCCACAAAGCTTAATCCAGGCGTTCGATAACATCTTGCCAGGTCATGACATCCCCGAATTGCTGGATGAAAGTTTCCAGCGTCGCAAGGTGCTCTTCGTCGGAAAGCGCGGCACAGCAGTCCGACACCATCACCACTTTGAAGTCCAACATCATGGCGTCGCGACCGGTGGACTCGCAGCAGACATTGGTCTTGGTGCCAGCAATCAGGATCGTATCGATGCCATAGTTGCGCAGCATTGACTCCAACCCTGATGAGCCTGAAATGAATGCGCTATAGCGATTTTTCAACAAGAGCACATCTTCTTGGCTGGTCAAAAGTTCTGGCCATACGCTCTGTTTGCCAGGCAGCAAGCTGTTTATTGTTCTGCTGCGGACATCGTCAGCCACGACATGGTTGAAGAACAACTCCCAGTCACTTCGTTCGCCGAGATGGGTGTTGGCGTGCAGCACCCAAAAAATGGGTACACCCATTGTTCGAAGTCTTGTGCTCAGCGAATTGATGTTAGGAACAATACTGCGAGACAACGGCACCTCCGCCGCTGCCCCTTGCTCACAAAAGGTGCTCTGCATGTCAATGACCACCAGAGCAGTGCGCTTTCTGTCAAGCGACTCGAACCAGCTTGACTTGCCTCTTCTGGCTGTTACACGCTCAATGATATGCGGCCGAATTTTTACATTGTGCATCGATGGCATTCCCATTAGGCATTTATCAAAGATGCCTCGGGGCAATGTTCAACCCCACTTGCCGTGATGCTTGGTGTGGGCCCAAGCATCACGTTTCAGAGTTAACTCGTGGCCTGAATGCCAGCCACAAGCCAGCCACTTTTGGGGGCTTTATTCAGGGACATATTCCAGACCTCTTTGAATGCCTCAGCTTGGGCTCCGACATCTTCGCGAATCATTCCGGAGAACTCGACACTGGCAAGGTGGCTGTCATATGACTCTTCAATGCCGAGTAACTTGGCTTCAAGAGAGACCACTTCAGTTTTTGTCATCTGGCCCACGGAACTGGCGGCGTCGCGCTCGGCAATTTGTGCTTTGATCTCGGTCAGCATGTGGTCTGTCATCAGGTGACGCAGGCTGGCAGTATCTGATCGATCCCAAGCATCTTGCATGGTGACAAAGTTTTCTTTGGCATGAAGGAGGAACCCATTGGCGTCAAAACCAGCGGGGATTGACCACGTGGGTTGAAATCCGCTGACCGCTGAGCCAATCATGCTGCCCGATGCGGCATGGGTCACAGGGGGGTGGGCATTGAATGAGGTCGTTTGCTGCTGCAGAGGTGGTGTTGCCCCAGCACCTTGGAATGCCAAGGGACTGGTGTTTGTCAATGGGTTTTGAGCGGCTGCTCTGCGTCGCATGAAGTAGCCCACCGCCATCATGATGGCCAAAGCAATAAGTCCAAACATCATGAACTGTCCCAGCTCTTCACCAAAACCCATGGAACTGGCCAGCCATGCCAGCCCAAGGCCAGCTGCAAGCCCACCGAGCATCGCTCCCCATGGACGTTTTTGAGGGGCAGCTGCAGCGGGTGGCGCAGCAGGCGTGGCGGGAGCAGCATTTTGTGCAGGCTTAACGCCCTGTGACTGGGAGACATTGTTGGATTGCTGGCCAACAGACTTGCCTGATCCCAGTCGCTTTGCGGCCTCAGCACCGAAGCTGGTAAAACCCATGATCAAAGCCAAGGTGACAGAAAGAAATCTACCGTGCATAGTGAACTCCAAAATGAAATCAATAGTTGAAAAAACTATCAGCATCAGTGTAGCCAGATGCACATGAAGCTTGTCAACATGCCGACAATATCCATGCGGGAATTAGTTCTTTCCGAATCGCGCAAATGAAAACGTCCTCAAAAGGACATCCTCGATTTTTTCAATGGATCACTGTGCGATGGTCAAGCCATTGATCTTCATCAATAAATAGATGTATTGAAGCTCTGCCTTCTCACAATCTGGCGCCCCCAATCGACGAGCCAATGCGTGTGCAGGCATTTGTAAGTGTTTTCCCTCAATTTCAACTTCTACACGGAAATAGCAAGGGTTAAATTCGTGAAATGCAATGACCGTGCCCCAGCGGCCAATGGGCCAAGGCTTTCTGATCACAACAACTTGATCACCGGGTCGAGCAAGGCAATCTAAGTTGTCCTCATAGGCCAACTGAATTTCAGCACTAGATGTTTTAGCACTGGCCGTTGCAAAATTGTTGGCAAACTCAATGAATTGTTCAGCTTTCATGTGGAGTGATTCGGCGCCATACGAGCTTTACTTGAGTGTTTTTGGGAATTTTTCACCATTGAGTGGTGGAGGATCGTTCGTCAATTGACGAACTGCATAAAGTTTTATCTGCTGATGGTTGAATCTTTTCCCTGCAGTATCGAGAAACCAGGCGTAGCTAGGTCTTGGCCTTGCATTCTCCGCACATGAACATATTCTGATTGAGAAAACGCTTGAAGCTACCCAGCGCTCGCGGCTTGTGCAAGCCGCATTTGTAGCAACTCATGCTGGCCACAGTGGCAGACACACCAAAGGGGCTGCCGCCTTCTTTGGATTTGTACCTCAGCCCATCACCAGAAATTTTTGTTGTGTCGTCTTTGGCCATGTTGCGCTTTTGTTGCCCAAGAATGAATTCAAGGGTTCATGGTTTGAATCGGGCTGCTGGACTTGATGAGATCGTCAATAATTTTCATGGCATCACTGCTTGAAGCGGAATAGGGGTCGAATTCGGGATGAGCCATTTGCACCATGGGGTCATCCAATGACAATTGAACCAGTGCCATAGACCACTGACCATATCGACGCTGTTTAATTTCTTCTATGGAGAGAATTTCAACTGTGTTGTGCCGTCTATCTGCCATGATTCGCGCAAACAAAGCGCTGATGACTGATCTTTGGCCTTCAATAACTTGCATGTATAAACCAGAGCCTTGGCACAGTACACCAGTTATATCTTCTTCTTTGTTGTTGACGATAGACTCTTCCAAAATAGAGTTGGTGACATATGTGGTGATGGGACCCACAGGTTTGCTGACATACAAAAGTCGAACGAGCATGCGTGTGTCCCTGTGAAATATTTTGTGCGCCCAATGAAGCTGGTGGTGTGGCGTTGGTATTCAATAGCTTAACTCAAGTGAGCTGAGATGGCTTGGCTTTGTGTGTCGAGCACATCATGCATTCATATGGCAGCGCGAAAACTGAAATTCTCAATCTCTTTTCTCGCTGTGTAAAGCCGGTCGCTCATGTTGCGCTGACCCCAATCCAAAGGGTGGGTGCGTGCGCCATTCAGAGCCAGACTGTCGGACAAGGCTTCAGTCACCACTGTTCTGTGCAGCACACGCCATTGGCCTTCGCGACGTACAAAGTGATCTACATATCGACCCCAATAGTCCCGACTGAATGCATCTGTGGATTTGGAAAAATTGGATTCTTCAAGCGTTGGGGCGCGAAGGCGACGGCTCACAAAATAGGTTTCCACCAGCGCAGAGTCACGACTGCCAAACTCGATCAGACAATTCCCTAGGAAATGCATTGAGTTATCAACGCCTTTGAACAGATTTTCCAGCCAGGCAATGAGGCCATGGATGTCACCCTGGTAGTCACCATGGGAGTCGAAGGCATCCTCGTGATAAGTCGAACGCACGAGATCCCAGTCCCCCCGATCAACACCACGGGCATAGAGGCAGATCGTTTCGTAGATTTCCTCTTTGTCCAGTAACCGTTGTAAAGCTTCGTCACGGGTGCTTTTATGCATTTTGCGATCTTCCGTTGGTCAATATTGTGTTTTTAGTGTTTGTTTTTAAAGTCGCAGTTTGGGTTCATGTTCATCTTGCAGCATCTCGATATCTGCATTCAACTGACGGTAATCAGGCAGGGATCAGGCTCATTCAACTTTCTGAGGTTCTTTCTTGGAACTCTGGGAGTGGCATGCCTCCGCCGTCGATGAAAAGGTCTTGCCCCGTGATGTAGCCTGCGGCATCCGAGCACAAAAATGCGATGGTCGCGGCGACCTCTGCTGCCCGGCCATGCCGTCCAGCAGGTATCGCTCGGGCACGTTTTGCCAAGCCCGCCTCCAGGTCGACGAAGCCGAGCATTTCACCCGTGGTGTTCCGAGCCCGCGCGGTCAGGATGGATCCAGGGCATACCGCATTGACTGTGATGCCACTGCCGGCGACGTCCATCGCTAGCGAACGTGAGAAGCCAGAGACTGCGGCCTTGGAGGCAGCATAGGCAGTGCGGTGTAAAGCGCCATACCGGAACACTGCTGAAGACACATTGACAATTCGGCCCCAACGCGCGCTGCGCATGTGTGCAATGGCCGCCCGGGACATCAGAAAAACGCCGCGCACGTTGACCGCCATGACGCGGTCCCAAGCTTCCAGGGGAATGTCCTCGATGTCGGAGCGGTCCCGGCCATGGGGCGCGGCAGCATTGTTGATCAGCACGTCGAGCCGGCCAAAGCGTTCTACCGCTTGTGCCACAAGGCGTGATGCATCGGGCTCGCTGGACACATCGCCTTGCAACCCGGCGCATTGACCTCCCGCGGAAATGATTTGGTCCACGAGTCGATCTAGTCCACCCTGTGCGGATGCCGGCGGTGAGGTATTTGACTCATCGCTGCCCATCATGGAAGCGGTCGCCGCCTGCGCATCCCTGACCACGTCGGTCACCACGACAGCCATTCCGGCTTGTGCCAGCGCTAAGGCGGTATGCCAGCCGATCCCATCTGGCCTGGAACAACCGGTGACCAGGGCCACTCTCTGCCCATCAGGTCGTTGAGATAAGGCCATCTGTGCTTTCCTCAAGGTTGCCACGTGACACGCCTGCGGGTATGGCAATGGGTTTGGTTTGTGATGTGCAAAGCCAAACCCGGCCCATTTTTAGGTATTCGACTTGGCGTCGAATAGCGCACGCGCGCCACCTACCCATGCACGTGCTTGTGCAGTCATGGCTGCCGCATCTGACGACAAGGTGATAAAGCGATAGCCTTCGGCGTGGAGTTGATCTGCAACAGTTGCAGAATTTGCATTCATGCCCGCCAGAATGTCACGCCGCCTGCACACCTCTGCAACTGCTTGACGGGCACGCAGCACAGCTTCGCGCGCTTCAGATTCAGTGAGGTCGCGCGTACGCGGATCGCTGCGCAGGGACATTTCGTAATCTACGCCGCCAAAGTAGATGCCGTCGATGCCCGGGACTGCCGCAATCCCTTCGAGGTTGTCCATGGCCTGTGGGGTTTCGACCATGGCGAATAGGTTGATGTTGCTATTGGCTGTTTTGGCATAGTCGGCACCATGCATCATCGCGGCACGGCTCATGCGGCTCATGCCCCGCTCTCCTGTGGGGGGATAGCGGCAGGCTTGGACCAAGCGCTGCGCATCTTCGACGGTGTTGATCATTGCCGCCGTGACCCCCATCACGCCTGCATCGAGCAGGCCGGCTATCCAGGATGGATCGCCGCGTGGAATGCGCACCAGCGGGAGTACGCCGGCTGAATGGATGCTGCGCAACATTTCAACGGCCACATCAAAGCCGATGGACCCATGCTCCATGTCGAGGGTGACGCTGTCCCAGCCTTGAATGGCGTACAACTCGCAGGCCGCAGGGCTGGGCATGGAGACGTAGCCGTTGAGCACATAGCCGCGGGCCCGCCAAACTGCCTTGACCGAGCTGTACGGGGTCATTGCGCAGCGCTGGCCAGGGCTCCACTTTCGCGCAAAGCCTTGGGCGTGCGCACTGCGTAGGTGTTGGCGTTGAGGTTGTAATAATGCCTCAGAGGAGAGTACTCGCCGCCAACGATGGTGAGGGCGAAGGTGTCATCGGACATGGCCTCGAAACTGTGGATGTCACTCGGAGGCACGACCATAGCGATATCTCCGACTTTCATCATCACTTCTTCCACCACCTTGAGCTCAGAGTGAC
>CAMDLJ010000082.1 GCA_945901665.1 Bordetella parapertussis
CGGCGGGGGCTTGCAGGCCCATCAAACAGCGGCTGTTGACCATGGCCAAGCCCATTGAGCCCCCCTTTTTCAAAAATCAATTTTTTGACAACAACGTGAAAAGCGTGAAAAATAATGGTTTTCCCTGCCCGCTTTAATCTTTGCGTTGAGCCCAGTGCCCAGCGCACCCATCGTGGCGCAGAAAACAGATTCTTTCATCCTCAAAAACCCTGCTTTGGAGCCCCAAATGAGTAAAAAAATATTGGCTTTGGCCGCCCTGTCCCTGGTTTCTGGCGCTGTGTTCGCACAAGCCGCCCCCGCGACCACCCTGACCTACAACGCTGGCGTGGTCACCGACTACCGCTACCGCGGCATCACCCAAAGCCGCAACGAGGCCGCTGTGCAAGGTGGCGTGGACTATGCCCACAAGAGCGGTTTTTATGCCGGCGCTTGGGCTTCCACCATCAAGTGGATTGCCGATTACTCATACAGCAGCGGAACAAAAACCGGCACCGATATTTCCGGTAATGTGGAGCTGGACGTTTACGGCGGCTACAAATTTGACTTGGCCAAAGACGTGACCATGGACGTGGGCGTCTTGCGCTATCAATATGTAGGAAACACGCTTGAAATGACCGGCGGGAGTTCACGCTTGAACTATGGCGATGCCAACACCAATGAGATCTATACCGCCATCACCATGGGCCCCATCACCGCCAAGTACTCTTACAGCTTGAGCGACTTGTTTGGCTACATTGACTCCAAAGGCAGCGGCTACTTGGACTTGTCGGCCAACTTTGAAGTCATTCCCTCTTGGACGGTCACGCCCCATTTCGGTCGCCAAACGGTCACTGCCGCCCGATACAACGCCTCTTACAACGACATGTCTTTGACGGTCACCAAAGACCTGGGCAAAGGCTTGAGCGCTTCATTGGGCTACTACGGAACAAATGCAGATATAAGCAACTACAGCAGCGCCTTTGACGGCAAATTTTTGGGCGAACGCGGCGCCGTGTTGGGCGTGAAGTACAACTTCTGATCCCCGCACAGGCTTTGACGGCCTGACAAAAACCCCGCCGGCGCTTTGCCCAGCGGGGTTTTTTCATGGTGGCCCCGCTGGGGCGTGCACCCGCGCTTGCTCAGAGCGCCAAACCGTTTGGCTGCCAAGTTTGGTTTGCCCACCCCGGGCTTGATGCCCCGTCATCCCCCCGTCATACAGCGCATCAAATTGGGGATTTGGGCCACAGGCGAACCCCAAAATGCAAACGGGCGCACCAAAATAATGCGTTTATGGCGATCAATATGAAGTGCATGCGGATGCATCAGGGCAAAACCCCAGCCAAATCGCACCAAGTTGGCGAAAAAAGCGGGTGGCACAAAGTCTGCTTATAAGGGTTACACCTTACTTTGGAGAAACCCATGAAAAAACCAGTTCTATCCCTGATCACCTTGGTTTTGGCCAGCAGTGCCGCCGTGGCCCAAACCGCAGCGCCTGCAGCACCAGAGCCCGCCAGCACGCTCAGCTTCAATGTGGGCGTGGTCACCGACTACCGCTACCGTGGCATTTCCCAATCCAGCCGCAACCCAGCGGTGCAAATCGGCGCCGACTACGCGCACAAGAGTGGTTTCTACATTGGCGCATGGCACTCCACCATCCAGTGGATCACCGACAACAGTACGTACGCGCCAGCCACCACCGTCAAAGGGGCGGGCGAACTCGACATTTATGGCGGCTACAAGGGCGAGATCGTCAAAGGCCTGGGCTATGACGTGGGCATGCTGCGCTACGAATACTTGGGCAACACCTTGGAAGACACCGGCGGCAACAAGTACGGTATTTATGACAACGCCAACACCACAGAGGTTTATGGCGCTTTGAGCTACGGCATGTTCACCGCCAAGTACTCCTTCTCGACCACCCCCTTGTTTGGCAACCTCAAGTCACAAGGCAGCGGTTATTTGGACTTGAGCGCGAACATTGATCTGGGCAATGGCCTGTCGGTGGTGCCGCATTTTGGCGCGCAGTCGGTGGTCAATGTGCCCGTTGCCGCCTACAACGACTACAGCATCACCCTGAACAAAGACTTTGGCAACGGCGTGGTGGCTTCGCTCGCTTATGTCACCACCAACGCCGACAAAACCAATTACGCCCGCCCCATCGACAGCAAGTTTTTGGGTGAGTCGGCCGGCGTGATCGGCCTCAAGTACACGTTCTAAAGAACCTCTAACGATTGGACACCCCATGAAAATCATCACCGCCATCATCAAACCGTTCAAGCTCGACGAGGTCCGCGAGGCCTTGTCGGCCATCGGTGTGCAAGGCATCACCGTGACCGAGGTCAAAGGTTTTGGGCGTCAAAAAGGCCACACCGAGTTGTACCGCGGGGCCGAATACGTGGTCGACTTCTTGCCCAAGGTCAAGATCGAGGCCGCCGTGGCCACCGACTTGGTCGAGCGCGCCATCGAAGCCATTGAGGGCGCGGCCCGCACCGGCAAGATCGGCGACGGCAAGATCTTTGTGTACGACCTGGAGCAGGTGGTGCGCATCCGTACCGGCGAAACCGGTCAAGAGGCGCTTTAAGCCGCAGCACCACGAACCCACAGAAAGCCATCATCATGAAAAACTTCTTTGCCTCCCTATTGCTGGGCTTGAGCCTGCTGACGGTGACGTCGGCGGCCTTGGCCCAAACCCCTGCCCCAGCAGCACCGGCCGCTGCCGAGGCAGCCGCCCCCGCTGCAGCTGCACCGGCAGCTGAAGCCGCAGCACCTGCCGCTGCTCCTGTGCCCAACAAAGGCGACACGGCCTGGATGACCGTGGCCACCTTGTTGGTGATCCTCATGACCATCCCGGGTCTGGCGCTGTTCTATGGCGGCTTGGTGCGCTCTAAAAACATGCTGTCGGTGCTGATGCAGGTGTTTGTCGTGACCTCCATGATTTACGTCTTGTGGGTGTTGTACGGCTACACCGTTGCATTCACTGGTGGCAGTCCGTTCATTGGCGGTCTCGACAAGCTGTTCCTCAAAGGCATCACGCCCGACTCGGTGGCCGCTACATTCAGCAAAGGCGTGGTCATCCCTGAGCTGTCGTTTGTCGCCTTCCAAGCCACGTTTGCGGCCATCACCTGCTGCTTGATCGTGGGCTCGTTTGCCGAGCGCATGAAGTTCTCTGCGGTGTTGTTGTTTTGCGCCATTTGGTTCACCTTCAGCTACCTGCCCATCGCCCACATGGTGTGGTACTGGGACGGCCCCGATGCGATCACCGATGAGAAAGCCTTGGAGACCGTCACCGCCGCTGCTGGCTGGTTGTGGGCCAAGGGCGCGCTCGACTTCGCCGGCGGCACTGTGGTGCACATCAACGCCGGTGTGGCCGGTTTGGTCGGTGCCTATGTGATTGGCAAGCGCGTGGGTTACGGTAAAGAAGCCATGGCCCCGCACAGCCTGACCCTGACCATGGTGGGCGCTGCCCTGCTGTGGGTGGGTTGGTTTGGCTTCAACGCTGGCTCCAACCTGGAAGCCAATGGCGTGACCGCCCTGGCCTTCATCAACACCCTGGTCGCCACTGCTGCTGCCACGTTGAGCTGGATCGCTGGTGAAGCCTTGGCCAAAGGCAAGGCATCGATGTTGGGCGCAGCCTCTGGCGCCGTGGCTGGCCTGGTGGCTGTGACCCCGGCTTGCGGTTTTGTGGGCCCCATGGGTGCCATCATCATCGGCTTGATCGCTGGCTTGGTTTGCTTGTGGGGCGTGAGCGGTTTGAAGCGCATGCTCGGTGCCGACGACTCGCTGGACGTGTTTGGCGTGCACGGCGTGGGCGGCATTGTGGGCGCCTTGCTCACCGGCGTGTTCGCTGCACCCTCGCTGGGCGGTACGGGCATTTTTGATTACGTGGCCAACGCTGCATCGCCCAATTACTCGATCGGCGGTCAGGTGTGGGTTCAGTTTCAAGCTGTGGCCACCACCATCATTTGGTCGGCGGTGGTTTCCTACATCGCCTACAAACTGGTCGACATGATCATTGGCTTGCGCGTCAGCGAAGAAGACGAGCGCGAAGGCCTCGATATCAGCGCCCACGGCGAAAGCGCCTACAACCGCTGATCTGACCGACACAGACAAATTCTCCAAGGATTTACCCGCCGCGCGTCAAGCCCGGCGGGTTTTTTCATTGTGTGCCCAGCATGGGCGAACGCCTGCGGGGCTCTGTCGAAACCAAGCCACAATGCACCCTCTTTGATTCAGGAGACGGCATGAAATTGCGTTTGAGCCACCAAGACATGGTTTGCGAACTCCGCCCAGACCTGGGCGGCTGCATCGCAGGCATGTGGTTGGGCGGCATACCCATCTTGCGCTCCACACCAGGCGAGCAGTTGAACACCGTGCGCGCTTCGGGCTGTTACCCCTTGGTGCCCTTTTCCAACCGCATCGCCCAAGCCAAACTGGTGTGGAACGGCACCAGCCACCCGCTGGTGCGCAACTTCAACGACGAACCCCACGCCATCCACGGGGTGGGCTGGCAGCGGCCCTGGACGGTTTTGGACCACAGCGACAACACCGCTTTGTTGAGCTACGAGCACCGACCCGACAGCCATTGGCCATTTGCCTTTGACGTGTCCCAGGCCTTTGCCTTGCAAGGCCACAGTTTGCAAGTGAGCATGTCCATCACCAACCAGTCCAGGCAGCCTGCCCCGGTGGGCCTGGGCTGGCACCCCTACTTTGTCAAACGCGATAACAGCCATGTGCAATTTACTGCCACAGGCCTGTGGGAAATGGGCGAAGACAAGCTGCCCACCCTGCGCCGGGCCGCAACGGGCTTGGACGCTGACTGCCAACACCTGCGCATCGACAACTGCTTTGATGGCTGGGACGGTGTGGCCCATTTGAAAGATGGCTTGTTGCACACCCGCATCGAGGCCAATTTGCAGCACCTGGTGGTCTACACCCATGCGGACTTGGACGTGGTGGCGATCGAGCCTGTCAGCCATGTCAACAATGCCTTGCACCTGTCCAGCCACAGCGTGACCCCGTTGCGCGGCGTCGATCAGGCCGACCCCTTGGGTTTGCGGGTGGCCCAGCCAGGTGAGACGTTTGGGGTGCAAATGACCATTTCAGCGCAACACGCCTAAGCGTTCGCAGAGGCCCGGTGCAGTCTTTGTCGGCGGCCAATGCGCGCGATGTGGCTTATCGGTGGATGATCAAGGCGTGGCCGCAAGAAACGCAGAACTGCCCTGAAGGCCTGAGAACTCAGCGCTGTTGCTGCGATCCACGCCAACATGCGCCATCAGGATTGATGGCGTTCCAGGGGCGCGGCTAACATGTCGCCATGCAAGCCCCATTGACCACCTGGATCGAGCAGATCCACGCCGCAGCCGGACAAGGCCAAACCCTGGCCATCCAAGGCGGCAACAGCAAACACTTTTACGGCCAACCCTCGAGCAGCGCACAGGTGTTGGACACCCGCGCCCACAGCGGCATCGCCAGCTACGAGCCCAGCGAGTTGGTGGTCACCGTGCGTTGCGGCACGCCTTTGGCGGAGCTGGAAGCCGTGCTGGCCGAGCAAGGCCAGTGCTTGGCGTTTGAGCCGCCGCACTTCGCCACCGACGGCCAAAGCCACGCCACCGTGGGCGGTATGGTTGCATCTGGGTTGGCCGGCCCCGCACGGGCCGTTGCAGGCGGTGTACGCGACCATGTGCTGGGCGTGCAAATGATCAACGGCAAAGGCGAGCGGCTCACCTTTGGCGGTCAGGTGATGAAAAACGTGGCCGGCTACGACGTGTCGCGCGTGCTCGCTGGCAGCATGGGCACCTTGGGTGTGATCACCGATGTGTCGCTCAAAGTCTTGCCCCAAGCACCTGCCGAAGTCACGCTGGCTTGCCATGTGCCGCAGGCAGACGCCTTGGCCTTGCTGCACCGTTGGGGCGCACAGCCACTGCCCTTGAGCGCCAGTTGCTGGGTGCACGACACCACGGCACAACCCGCCACAGAGATGCTGTTTGTGCGCTTGCGTGGCGCTGTGGCGGCGGTGGATGCCGCCGTGCCGCGCATGTGTGCTGATGTCCTTGCTTTGGGCGGGCAGGCCGCTGCCATGGCCCAGACACAGGCCTTGGCCGATTGGTCGGCGTGCCGCGATCAACGCCTGCCTTTTTTCACGCCCCCTGCGCCAGAGATGGCGCTGTGGCGCTTGAGCCTGCCGCAAACCGCGCCGGTGCTGGACCTGCCCTATGCACAGCTGATCGAATGGCACGGCGCCTTGCGCTGGCTGTGGGCGCCGCTTTCAGCCGCGCCCGAACTGCGCGCGCTTGCCGCGCAAGCGGGAGGACACGCCACGCTGTTTCGCGCTCACCCAAGTGCTGTTGGCGAGCTGCCAGCGGTGTTCTCGCCCTTGCCAGTGGCGCAACAACGCATCCAACACGAACTGCAAAAACAATTTGACCCGCACGGTGTCTTCAACACCAATCGACTGGGCCTGAGCTGACCACCATGCAAACCACCCTCGCCCCCGAATACCAACACACCGCCGACGGCCAAGAGGCCGAAGCGATTTTGCGCAAATGTGTGCATTGCGGTTTTTGCACAGCCACCTGCCCCACCTACCAGTTGTTGGGCGACGAGCTGGACGGACCACGTGGGCGCATCTACCTCATCAAACAAGTGCTCGAAGGCGTACCGCCCACGCGTGACACGCAACTGCACTTGGACCGTTGCCTGACCTGCCGCAACTGCGAAACCACCTGCCCCAGCGGCGTGCAATATGGGCATTTGGTCGATATTGGCCGCAAGTTGGTGGACGAGAAAGTGCCTCGCCCTGCATCCGAGCAAGCCGTGCGTTGGGCCTTGAAAGAGGGCCTGTCTTCGCCCTTGTTTGCACCGGCCATGAAGCTGGGCCAAAGCGTGCGGGCTTTGTTGCCAAGCGCACTCAAAGCCAAGGTGCCTGAAGGCCGCAGCGCCGGTGTTTGGCCCACACGCACCCATGCACGCAAGGTATTGATGCTTGCGGGTTGTGTGCAACCCGCCATGAGCCCCAACATCAACAGCGCCACCGCGCGGGTGCTCGATGCGTGTGGCATTCAAACCTTGGTGGAGCCGCTGGCGGGTTGCTGCGGCGGCGTGAAGTTCCATTTGAACGACCAAGACGCGGCCCATGTCCAAATGAAGAACAACATCGACGCTTGGTGGCCGCATGTGGCCCAAGGCGTGGAGGCGATTGTGATGAACGCCTCGGGTTGTGGCGTGACGGTGAAAGACTATGGCCATATTTTTCGCCACGATGCGGCGTATGCCGACAAAGCGGCCCGCATCAGCGAAATCACCAAAGACCTGAGCGAGTTGCTGCCCCACTTGATGCCCAGCTTGCAAGCGCGCATTCGGCCAGAAAACGCCCAAGCCCAAGGGCAACTCGCGTTTCACCCGCCGTGTACTTTGCAGCACGGCCAGCAACTCAAAGGCGGCGTGGAGACCCACATGAGCAGCTTGGGTTTTAAGGTCCGTGTGGCCAGCGTTGAGGCGCACTTGTGCTGCGGCTCAGCGGGCACTTACAGCGTATTGCAACCCACCATCGCCACCCAACTGCGCGACCGCAAACTGGGCAACTTAAACGAAATTCAACCCAGCGCCATCTTGAGTGCCAACATCGGCTGCATCACCCACTTGCAAAGCGGCACCGCTGTGCCGGTGCGGCATTGGGTGGAGGTGGTGGACGCCACTTTGGGTTGACGCAGTGCCCATGAAGGCTGCTTATGAGCAGAGCAGTGGCCTGAGCGCGGGCCAGCATGGGCCAAAAGCGGGCCTATCCAACGCACAGGGCGCTCGCACTTGAACCCCAACAGGGGCTTAAGCTGCCAGCGCCGTCTCGATGTCTTTGGTGATTTTGGCCGGTGTGTCGGTGGGCGCATAGCGGGCCAACACTTGGCCATCTTTGCCGATCAAAAACTTGGTGAAGTTCCATTTGATGCCTTCGCTGCCCAATATCCCAGGCGCTTGCGCTTTGAGCCATTGGAACAAGGGGTGAGCGTCGGCGCCGTTGACATTGACTTTGGCCATCATCGGGAAACTCACGCCATAGTTCTTTTGGCAAAAGGCACCGATTTCTTCATTGCTGCCAGGGTCTTGGCCGCCAAACTGGTTGCACGGAAAACCCATCACCGTCAAACCTTTGCTGCCATGGCTTTGGTGCAAAGCCTCTAGGCCAGTGAATTGAGGCGTGAAGCCACAGGCGCTGGCGGTGTTGACGATGAGCAGCACCCGGCCTTGCAGGTCGGCCAATGAGATGGTGTTTCCGTCGATGCTTTGGGCTTGAAAGTCGCTGAGTTGGGGCATGGGTTTCTCCGAAAGTGGGGGCTGTTGTTGCCAGATTGTCGCCAAAATGAAAACCACTCAGGGGTGATGATGGGTACTGCGCGGCGCAGTACAGTCCCCTGCGACATTGACAAACCCAAACCGCGGGTCCAACAATGCGCCGCAACCCCCCGCACAACCTTTTGTTTTGAGGAATCCACCATGCCCCGCAGCGTCGCCAACGCCTTGTTGAACCAACAATTTCGCCAAGCCCTGACCCCTGGCGCCGGGCATTTGATGCCGGGTGCAGCCAATGCGCTGGCTGCCCGGGTGATCGAGGCCACGGGTCACCGCATGCTGATGGTCAGCGGGGCTGCTGTGGCCAACACCTATTTGGGTGCGCCCGATATTGGCTTGGTGTCGTTGGCCGAGTTGGCCGCCCATGTGGGCGCCATCCGCGATGCGGTCAATATCCCGCTGTTGGTGGATGGGGACACCGGCTTTGGCAATGCCATCAATGTGGTGCACACGGTGCGGGTGCTGGAGCGTGCCGGGGCCAACGCCATCATGCTGGAGGACCAAACCTTTCCCAAGCGCTGCGGCCATTTTGAAAACAAGACCGTGATCTCCAAGTCAGAGATGGTGCAAAAAATCAAGGCCGCTGTGGACACCCGCGAAGACGAGCAAATGATGATTTTGGCCCGCACCGATGCCCGATCCATGGAGGGGCTCGAGGCCGCCATGGACCGCGCCCGGGCTTACCAAGAAGCGGGGGCCGACTTTTTGTTCATCGAAGCCCCGCTCAATATTGAAGAGCTCGCGGCCATTCCGCGCGAGGTGCCTGGCGTGCACGTGTGCAACCTGGTGGTGGGTGGCAAAACGCCGCTGCTGCCGCAAAAAGAGCTGGCCAAAATGGGCTTTTCGGTCGTTTTGTATGCCAACTTGGCCTTGCAGGCCTC
>CAMDLJ010000083.1 GCA_945901665.1 Bordetella parapertussis
GCATCACCGTGGTGATGGTGGAACACGACATGTCTCTGGTCAGTGCCGTGGCAGATCGGGTCATTTGCATGGCACAAGGTCGGGTATTGGCTCAAGGCAGTCCCGCCGAAGTTCAAAGTCATCCGGCCGTCATTGCCGCTTATTTGGGGTCCTGAGCATGAGTGCCTTGCTGGAAGTACGCAACCTGGAAACCTGGTACGGCCCGATTGCCGCCATACAAGGGGTGAACCTGCAGGTTGAAAAAGGACAGATGGTCACGGTGCTGGGGGCCAATGGCGCAGGTAAAACCACCTTGCTCAACACCCTGGCCGGGGTGATCGACCCGTTCAAAGGCCAAGTCCTGCTGAGCAACCAAACCATCCACGGCCTGGACGCCGATGAGGTGTGCAGACGGGGTTTGGTTCTGGTGCCCGAAGGTCGCCAAATCTACCCCTTCCTCAGTGTGCGGGAAAACCTCAACATGGGGGCTTACACACGCCGCGATGCCGATTGCATTCGACAAGACCTGGATCGGGTCTTTCAATGGTTCCCGCGTTTGCTGGAGCGGGCGCAACAACACGCAGGCTTGTTGTCCGGTGGCGAGCAGCAGATGCTGGCCATCGGTCGCGCCTACATGGCGCAACCGCAACTGCTGATGCTCGATGAACCCTCGCTGGGTCTTTCGCCCCTGCTGACCAAAGAAATCTTCAACATCATCAGCCGCATCCGCCAGGAAACGGGCACAGCGGTTTTGGTGGTGGAGCAAAACGCCGCCATTGCACTGGCGCATGCGGACTATGGCTACATCATGGAACTGGGCCGCATCGTGGCGGCCGACAGCTGCGCTGTGCTGAGTCAAAAAGCCGATGTGCGCGAAGCCTATTTGGGCGGGCACAGCACCCAAGGTATCAGCGGCACTTCGCAGCGTTGGAAACGCCGCAAAACTTGGCGTTGAATCCGCACACCCTTCACATCTCAGACACCATGAATGCTACCGCCGCCATCTCCTATCTGGGCGAAGACACGCCCGCCAAAGTCTTTCGCCAGCGCTGTCGCACCTGGTCCGATCAGCCGGCCTTGCGCTACAAGCAAAGGGGACTGTGGCAAAGCACCACTTGGGCCGAATACTTTGCCCGCGTGCGGGCAACCGGCTTGGCCATGCAAGCGCTGGGGCTTGAACGCGGTCAAGTGGTCTGCGTTCTGGCCGAAAACCGACCCGAATGGCTTTACGTCGACATGGGCGCCCAATGCATGGGCCTGGTCGGCAACGGCGTCTACCCCACATCGTCGGCGGGTCAACTGCAACACATCCTGCTGGACTCGGGCAGCCGCTTGCTGTTTGTTGAGAATCAGGAACAACTCGACAAGGCCCTGGAAATTCGCTCCCAATGCCCACAGCTGCAGCGCATTGTGGTCATGGACCGTGAAGGCTTGCGCGGCTTTTCAGATCCGGATGTGGAGTTTTTTGATGAACTCATGGCGCGTGGCCTTGCCTTGGCCGAAACCCAGCAAGACTTTTTTGAAGCCTCGATTGACAAAACCCAAGCCGAGGACCTGGCTTTTTTGGTCTACACCTCGGGCACCACCGGGGCACCCAAGGGGGCCATGACCCTCAACCGCAACCTGGTCTTTCAACTGAGCCTGGCCACCGACTACCTGGACATCCAGCCGGGTGACAAATCCGTGTCCTTTCTGCCGCTTTGCCACATCGCCGAGCGCATGTCTTCTGTCTACAACCCCTTGGCCTTGGGGCTGGTGGTCCACTTTCCGGAAAACTCGGGCACGGTGTTCAACGACATGCGTGAGGTGGCCCCGCATCTGGTGTTTGCACCGCCCCGGTTCTGGGAAAAAATGTACTCCCAAATCGACTTGTTCATGCGCGACGCCATCGCCCCGGCCCGCTGGGCGTACCACACCACACGCGCCATGGGTGCGGCCAGGGTCGAAGCCCAGCTGCAGGGCCAAGCCACCAGCCCACCCAGCCTTTTGCTCAAAACCATGCAGTGGCTGGCCTTGCGCAATGTCCGCATTTTTTTGGGTTTGCAAAACGTCAAGAGTGCACTCACCGGTGCCGCGCCAGTCCCCCCGGATTTGATCCGCTGGTATTTGGGCTGCGGCATCGAACTGCGCGAAGCCTTTGGCATGACGGAAACCACCGGCTTTTGCACTGCAACGCCCAAAGGCGCCATCCGTCTGGGCTGGGCGGGCGTCAAAGCCCCGGGCACCGAGATTCGAATTGGCAAAGACAACGAGGTTTTGGTGCGCGGCCCCAACGTGTTTGGCGGTTACTGGAACATGCCCGATAAAACCCGCGAAAGTCTGGACGATGAGGGCTGGCTGCACACCGGCGACTGCGGCGAAATCAATGCCGATGGCTACCTGGCCATTCGCGACCGCATCAAGGACATTTTGATCACCTCAGGCGGCAAGAACATCACCCCCAGTCACATTGAAAGCCTGCTCAAGTTCAGCCCCTACATCACCGATGCCGTGGTCATTGGCGATGGCCGCAAATACCTCACTTGCCTGGTCATGATCGACCAAGAGCATGTGGCCCGTTATGCCCAAGAACACCAAGTACCCTACACCGACTTTGGCAGCCTCACGCGAGCCCCCGAAGTGATCGACCTGATCCACAGCGAAATCGAACACATCAACCTGCAACTGGCACGGGTCGAGCAAATCAAGTCTTTCAAAATCATATCGGAACTGCTCACCGCCGAAGACGAAGAGCTCACCCCGACCATGAAACTCAAACGCAAAGTCATCACCACCAAATATTCGGCAGTGATTGACAACATGTACCAGAACTGAAGTGGCCGCTCAGGGTAAGCACGCATGCGTAAACCAGGCCTAGAGACTATCTTTTAACCATCAGGAGACCACCATGAAATTGAACCGAAGACTTCTCATCCTCGCCACCACCGGCATGCTGGCCAGTGGGGTGCAAGCCCAAACCACCCAAGGGGTGAGCGACAACGAAATCGTGATTGGCACCCACATCGACTTGTCAGGCCCAGCCGCGCCCGGCATGCCCATGCTGCGAAACGGTATGCAGCTGCGCATAGATGAACTCAACGCCGCTGGTGGGGTCCACGGGCGCAAGATCAAACTCATTGTGGAAGACAACGGCAGCCAACCTCAACTGGCAGTTCGGGCCGTGCAAAAGCTGATCAAAAGCGACAGCGTCTTTGCCATCGTCAACCCCTTTGGCTCCGGGCCCAATGCAGCGACCGTCAAACTTGCCAACGACGCAGGCGTCATGGTCTTCGCCCCATGGGGAGCATCGGGCATCATTCAGAAGGTCAGTGGCAACAGCCCGCTGCTGTTCACCACCGTCATGAATTACGACACCACCACCGCCTCGGCGCTGAGCTGGGCCGTGAACAACTGGAAAACCCAAAAAGTCGGCGTGATCTACCAGGAAGGCCCGTTTGGTGATCTGGTGCGTGGCGGCATCAACCAGGCACTCAAAGCCGGTGGCTTCACCATCGCGTCAGAAGCGGCCTACAAAGTGGGGGACATCGACTTTTCATCCCAAGTGGCCAAGATGAAGGCAGCCAACGTCGATCTGATCGTGGCAGGCACCGTGGTGCGTGAAACCCTGGGCGTCATGAGCGAAGTGAAAAAACTCAACTGGTCGCAAGTCAAGGTATTGACGACGATTCCAGGTCGCTCCAGCATCGTCGCCAGATTGGGCAAGGACAGTGTGGAAGGCCTTTATGGCATCGGTGGCTGGAAACTCCACGAGGCTGACAGCAGTGACACCACGGCCAAGAAGTTCATGGCTGACTTCAAAACCAAGTTCAACATGGACGCCGATGAGAACGCAGCCAATGCGTACTCCTACACATCCTGGTTCATTGCGGGCCTGCAAGCTGCCGGGCGCAATCTGACCTCGGCAGGTTTGGCAAAGGCCATGCCCGCTGTGGCGCATCAGGACTTCACCACCTTCACGCGCCAAAGCTTTACCAACAACCACGTTGGGCCAGAGATGGTCTCCATTGATCAGATCAAAGGCGGCAAGTGGGTTCAAGTTGCTGCACCCGGCAGCAAATAATGCTCTCCTCAGGGGGCGCTCTCAAGCGACCCCCGTGCTTATAAAACCACAGTCTTAACCCCAATAAGCGTGGCAGAGAGCTCAATTGGATCTGTATTGAAAACCGGCAGCTCGCAAGGGTCGGTGGGGCAGTTCCTTTGCAGCCACTGGTACTGGGGCCAGTTTGAGTCGCTACAAATGCGGATTGCACAGGCCGAGGCAGACGCCTTAGGATATTAAAAAATCGTACGCATTCAAATAATTCTCATCTGTACGAACTAGAAAAATTTCAAGACTATGCAACAACAAATACAGACGCCTCCAGACATTGCCAACGGGAACGGCCTGGGACATTTCAATCAAGTTGAGATGATCTCCGAGGACGACGATTTCATCCGTCAAGCTGTGGATCAGGCCGACCTCCCAGCACTGCTGGCGACACTTGCCATGATCACCGGTGACACCTTATTGATCGCGCCGGACCTCGAGCCCCCGACGCCGCCCATGTTGACTGCGATCGCACCCCAAGGCGGAATGAGCGTGGAGGCCCAGGATAAAGCCAGGCGCCTGGCCACTGCGGCCATCATCAAATTCCGCGATTCTGGGCAGCCTGTGCAGGACGCACCACCCCAATCACTGATTGACCAATGTGTCTCGTATCTTGTCCGCGGCGACCTGGAAGAACTGCGGCCACTGTTGGAGCATGAATTAAGCATCATGCGGGACATGGGCGCTCCCGATTGGAAGCTGGGCGAGATCGCGCCACACAGGCGTTTTCGCGTAGCCGTCATCGGCGCGGGTGTAAGTGGCATCGCGTCTGCTTACCGGCTGCATCAGGCGGGAGTTGACTTTACTGTGTATGAAAAAAACGAAGAGGTTGGTGGCGTCTGGTGGGAAAACCGTTACCCAGGTTGCCGGCTGGATACGCCCAACTTTGCCTACAGCCTATCGTTTGCACAAAAACCCGACTGGCCACAACAGTTCTCCCGCCAACCCGAGATACAAACGTACCTAAAAAATGTGGCTGGCTTCACCGGCATCCGCAGCAAGATCCAGTTCAAGACTGAAATTGACGCCATGCGTTTTGATGAATCCCGTGGATGCTGGACGCTCAGCGTGCGCAACTTTAGCGGCACTGTGGTTGAAGAAGAATTCAATGCAGTGATCACCGCAGTTGGCATTTTGAGCCGGCCCAGTTTCCCGGACATCCCTGGTATTGACACTTTTAAAGGTCTGGTTATTCACTCAGGCAAGTGGCCGCAGTCACCAAACCTGGAGGGTAAGCGGGTGGCCATGGTTGGCACCGGTGCGAGTGCTTTCCAGATCGGTCCATCGATTGCAGAGAGCGTGTCACAGTTCACTGTGTTCCAGCGTAACCCGCCTTGGATGCTGCCCACACCCACGTACCACGACGACATCAAGCCTGGTATGCAGTGGCTGCTCAAGCACATACCCTTCTACGGCCGGTGGTTTCGCTTCTGGCAATTCTGGATCGCAGTTGAAGGCCGCCTTCCGCTTACGGAAGTGGAAGAAAACTGGGACCATCCCGTCTCCGTTGGCCGCGCCAACGAAGAACTTCGTCAGGGTTGCCTTGCCTGGATGGCTGGCCAGTACAGCGACCGACCCGACCTGCTGGCCAAAGTGACACCCAACTACCCGCCCGCCGCCAAACGCATGCTGCGCGATAACGGTGCGTGGGCCAGAATGCTAAAGATGCCGCATGTGGAGCTGAACACAACGGGCATCGAAGAAATTACCGCCTCAGGCATTAAAACCAAAGACGGCGTGTTGCAAGAATTGGATGTCATCGTTTTTGCAACCGGGTTTAAAGCATCCGACTTTCTTTCACCGATGAAGATCACCGGCATAAATGGTCAAGAACTGCACCGCGATTGCTGGGCCGGCGACTGCCGCGCTTACCTTGGCATCATGGTGCCAGGCTTTCCCAACCTGTTCATGACCGGGGGTCCGAACACAGCAGTTGTCATCAACGGCAGTGCCATCTTTTCTTCTGAATGTCAGGTGGAGTACTCAATGCGTGCCATTGGACACTTGTTGGCCACCGGCCAGAAGTCACTGGAGTGCAAAGCACAACCCTTCGATGCGTACAACGCCTGGGTCGATGCAGGCAACCTCAAACGCGCCTGGGGTGCTAAACACACCACCAGTTGGTACAAAAACAGCCAAGGACGCGCATCCCAGACCTGGCCTCACAGCTTGATGGATTATTGGAACATCACGGCCACTTTTAAGCCCGCTGATTACAAGTTCATGTGATAACCACGGCGGAATGATGCCCTCAGAACAAACCTGAAATCCTCCCGTCGTCGTCGATGTCGATGCGCATCGAGGCCGGCTCTTTGGGCAAACCGGGCATGGTCATGATGTCACCACAGATCATCACCACAAACTCGGCGCCGGCGGCCAGACGAACCTCGCGCACATTCACCATGTGGCCCGAGGGTGCAGCACGCAGATTTGGGTCGGTGGAGAACGAGTACTGGGTCTTGGCCACGCACACCGGGTAGTGGCCGTAGCCGTCTTGCTGTAGTTTGGCAATTTTGGCCCGCACAGCAGCGTCGGCGGAGATATCCGCTGCGCCGTAGACCTGGGTCGCGATGGCTTTCATTTTGTCCCACAGCGTGTCGGCATCTTCATAGACATAACGCATCTTGGCAGTGCCAGACTCGGCCAGTTGCACAACGATGCGCGCCAGATCTTGGGCACCAGCAGAACCTTGCGACCAGTGCCGCGCCACCACCACTGGCACGCCCTGCTGGTCCATTTTTTGGCGCAGCAGGGCGAGTTCTGGCTCGGTGTCCGAGGTGAAATGGTTGATGGACACCACGCACGGCAGACCATAGCGGTTGCGGATGTTGTCCACATGCCGCTCCAGGTTGGCCATTCCTTTTTCCAGCGCCGCCAGGTTGGGCATGTTGAGGTCTTTGGCTTCCACGCCGCCATGGTGCTTGAGTGCACGCAGCGTTGCCACCACCACCGCCACATCAGGGCGCAGACCAGACTTGCGGCACTTGATGTCGATAAATTTTTCGGCACCCAGGTCGGCACCAAATCCGGCCTCTGTGACCACATACTCACCGAGCTTGAGCGCCGCTTGAGTGGCGGTGACAGTGTTGCATCCGTGGGCGATGTTGGCAAACGGGCCGCCATGGATGATGGCCGGGTTGTTTTCCAGGGTTTGCACCAGGTTGGGCTTGATCGCGTCTTTGAGCAGCGCCGCCATGGCGCCATGTGCCTTGAGGTCACTGGCGCGAATGGCTGTTTGCTCACGGGTGTAGCCGACGATGATGTTGCCCAAGCGCTGCTTGAGATCGCGGCGTGAGGTGGCCAGGCAGAAGATGGCCATCACCTCGGAAGCCACCACAATGTCAAAACCGTCCTCGCGCGGAAAACCGTTGCCTGGGCCACCGAGCGACACCACGGTGGAGCGCAGGGCGCGGTCGTTCATGTCCATCACCCGTCGCCAAACAATGCGCCGGGCATCAAAACCCAGCGTGTTGCCGTGGTGAATATGGTTGTCCATCAGTGCAGCCAGCAGGTTGTGGGCCAGCGCAATCGCATTGAAGTCACCCGTAAAGTGCAGGTTGATGTCCTCCATGGGCACCACCTGGGCATAACCGCCCCCTGCCGCGCCGCCTTTCAAACCAAACACCGGGCCAAGCGAGGGCTCGCGCAACGCAATCACAGTGCGCTTGCCAATGCGGTTGAGCGCATCGCCCAGACCCACCGTGGTGGTGGTTTTGCCTTCGCCCGCTGGTGTCGGGCTGATGGCCGTCACCAGCACCAGCTTGCCGTTGGGGGTCTGGTTGTTGTTGATCCACTGCAGGTCGATCTTGGCCTTGTAGTGACCGTAGGGCTCCAGCGCTTCGGGCGGGATACCGAGCCGGTCCCGCGCCATCTGGATGATGGGCTTCAAGGTGGCAGCCTGGGCAATTTCGATGTCTGAACCTATCACGGCGTCTCCTAAGGGCATTGAAATTCAGTCGATCCATTTGCCGTAGCACAGGAAATCCCTGACTGCGGACATGGCTACATCTTCAGCATGTAAAGATTGATTTGCTATGTTGATAAAACGCTGCTCGTCAACCTCTATTGAACCATGGACCAATCACTGAAGTCCCGAGCCACCACAGCATTGAACCTTAAAAGAAGGAAATCAGAATGTCGGGGATCATTTTCAATGACTTTAAAGAGTGAATTGACATTGGCTGCTGAACCTTCAAGCACTTGGAGGAACCAGCCTGAATGTGAGATCAATACCCCTGTAATGCCGCGGGTTGGATTGTTACGCAGGCATGTAGCCATCAGCTTGTCGTATTCAGCACCCTCTATGAGTGAACGGCTTCTATACACCAATTGAATGAGTTGTTGATCGAGGGCTTGTATTGAATGGGTGAAAGAAGAAGTCATTTTTCAAACCTTTAATTACAGATCAAAAATGCAGCCACCACGACAAGAGGCAGCTAAGCTGATTAAGTTGATTCTTTATTTCAGCACCAAGCATATCAACTGTCCACGCGCATTATCGGTGAGCACATATAAACAACTATCGGGTCCTGTCGAACATCGCGAATTCGCTGACCGAGATCTTCAAGAGGCTTGTGCTCGCTGATGACTTTACCGCCAAACGGTTGGCTGAGCTCTACCCGATTGAGGCCAGCAAATTTGAGCGAACCAACAAAGCGCTTACCCACCCAGGCGCGGCCGTAGCGTTCGCTGCTCAAAAAGACCATGCCCGATGTCGCAGTGACAAGACTGCACCCTGCACCTTACGGTGCCCATAAGACCTGCATCTCTTCACCAGGCAGGAAGGACAGGCGGTCAAACTGCTCGGACTCATTGCCGCGAAGTGCACGAACAAAGCGTTTGACTGAGTTGTTGGCACCTGTATGGCCGTGGGCGTCGACCCGGTCTTGAAAGATGGCGGTGGCTGTGGTGTTGCAACGCAGGCGCATCTGGACCTGAATGAAATCACGGTGGATTTGGCACAAGCTGGCTGAATTGGGGGCAAGAGTCGGAGGCCAGGGTGGGGAAATTAGAATGATTCAAAACAGATTGAATAACAGACCAAGAAAACTATTGGGATTCAAAACACCTGCAGAGGTGTTTCATAAATCCCTCAAGCGGGT
>CAMDLJ010000084.1 GCA_945901665.1 Bordetella parapertussis
CTCGGTCTCGCCCACCAATGGGGCCACGGCTTGGCCCAAACAGTACAGGTTCCAAAAGGCCACCTGGGGTTGTTGTTGAAAAGCGTAGCGCCCTTGGTGGTCTGAATGGTTGCAAATGTGGTCGGGGTCGTAAGCATCCAAAAACTGAAACGGACCATAGTCCAGGGTCAGGCCCAAAACGCTCATGTTGTCGGTGTTCATCACACCGTGGCAAAACCCCACCCCCTGCCACTGGGCCACCATCTGCGCGGTGCGCTCGGTCACGGTTTGCAACCATGCCACGGTGGCCTGCGCGATGGGCAGTTGTTGCCCTGCAATTTCAGGGAAATGTTGCGCGATCAGGTGGGTCAACAAGCGCTTCAACCCCTCCACGTCACCCAGCGAAGCAAAGTGCTCAAAATGACCAAATCGAATGAAACACGGCGCCACACGGGTCACCACGGCGGCGGTTTCTTGGCTTTCTCGCCATACCGGCAGGTCAGACGCGGTCAAGGCCAAAGCCCGCGTGGTGGGGATGCCCAAACCATGCATGGCCTCACTGCACAGGTATTCGCGGATGCTGGAGCGCAGCACTGCGCGCCCGTCACCGCGCCGCGAGTAGGGCGTGGGCCCCGCGCCTTTGAGCTGCCAATCTTGGCGCCCCATGGGGGAGTCCATTTCACCCAAAGACAAAGCCCGTCCGTCGCCAAGTTGGCCTGCCCACACCCCAAATTGGTGACCGCTGTAAACGCTGGCCACCGGCACCGAACCGGGCCAGATGGCATTCCCGCTCAGGGCTTGCAAGCTCAAAGGGTCGTCCCAAAAGGCGTCTGCCAGGCCCATCGCTTGGCCCAAATCCCGGTTTTGCGACACCCAATGGGCCGCACCCATGGGCGTGGGCGCGGTGGGGGTGAAAAAGGGCAGGCCCAAAGCCTGCATACCGCTGGACCACGGCAAGACGCGTGGGTGGTCTTGGTCTGCCCTGTCGGCCAGGGCGCTGTTGGAGGAATGCATGGCCTGGATTGTCGGTGTTTGAAAAAGACCCGTGTCGATCAGGTCATCGGCTGGGTTCAGCAAGCCTGGTGTGACCGGTGCGGGGAGCGGAGCGGCCACCAATTCCATGCAAAATAGACGCATTCTGGAAGCCAAAACAAGGGACAAATCATGTTGGGACTGATGCAGGATCAAGGGTTGGCAATTTCCTCCTTGATCGACTTTGCCGAAAAGCACCATGGCGATGTGGAGGTGGTGTCCAAGCGCGTGGAAGGCGATGTGCACCGCACACACTGGGCGGGCATTGCCCAACGCTCGCGCCAAGTGGCCAATGCCTTGGATGGCTTGGGCTTGGCCTTTGGCGACCGCGTGGCCACCATGGCCTGGAACGGTTACCGCCACCTGGAGTTGTATTTCGGGGTCAGCGGCACGGGCCGCGTGCTGCACACCGTCAACCCCCGCTTGCACCCGGATCAAATTGCCTGGATTGCCAACCACGCCGATGACCAGGTGATGTGCTTTGACATGACCTTTTTGCCCATCATCGAAAAAATCCACAGCCAGTGCCGCACCATCAAGCATTGGATCGCCCTGTGTGATGACGCCCATTTGCCGGCCCAAACCAGCATTCCGGGCTTGCGCAGTTATGAGTCGTGGCTGCAAACCCAGAGCCAGCAATACGTCTGGCCGGCGTTCGATGAGAACTCGGCCTCCAGCATGTGCTACACCAGCGGCACCACCGGCAACCCCAAAGCGGCGCTGTATACCCACCGCTCCACGATTCTTCACGCATATGCCGCGGCATTGCCCGATGTGATGTGCATGTCGGCCCGAGACAGCATCTTGCCGGTGGTCCCCATGTTCCATGTCAATGCCTGGGGCATTCCTTATAGCGCCGCCATGGTGGGGGCCAAATTGGTTTTTCCAGGTCCGGCATTGGACGGCGCATCGGTTTATGGCCTGATCGAGGCCGAGGGCGTTACTTTTGCAGCGGGCGTGCCCACCGTGTGGCAAATGATGCTCAGCCACATGGGGCCCAAAGACTTGCGCTTTAGCACCCTGCAGCGCACGGTGATTGGCGGATCCGCCTGCCCACCGGCCATGATCCACGCTTTCAAGAACAACTATGGGGTCGAGGTTTTGCACGCTTGGGGCATGACCGAGATGAGCCCCTTGGGCACGCTGTGCACCTTGAAAAACAAACACCTGGGCCTAACCCCCGAGGCGCAGATGCAAATTCGCCTCAAACAAGGTCGCTGCATTTACGGCATCGACATGAAAATCATTGGCCCCGAGGGCCAAGATTTGCCCTGGGACGGTGTCGCCACAGGCGACTTGTTGGTCAAAGGGCCTTGGGTGTTGCGCGAGTATTACCGCCAAGAAGGGCCGAGCCCCTTGATCGATGGCTGGTTCCCCACGGGCGATGTGGCCTCCATCGATGCCGATGGTTTTATGCAAATCACCGACCGCAGCAAAGACGTCATCAAGTCGGGGGGCGAATGGATCAGCTCGATCGACATCGAAAACATTGCCATGGCGCACCCCGATGTTCAAATGGCTGCCTGCATTGGCGTGGCCCATCCCAAGTGGGATGAGCGCCCGATTGTGGTGGTGGTCAAAAAACCCGATAGCACTTTGGACGGCGCCACTTTGCTGGCTTTTTACCAAGGCAAAACCGCCAAATGGCAAATACCCGATGACGTGGTTTTTGTAGCGGCCATTCCCTTGGGGGCCACAGGGAAAATGCTCAAAACACGCTTGCGTGAACAGCTTCGGGACTATCAGTTACCGGCTTGATACCTCTGCCAGTCAAAACCTTCTCACCCGATATCTCCAGCAATCCCACCCGCAGCCCCATGAAAACCCCCTGACCCGAACGGAGAGCCCCTTCACCTTGCGGCAACTGCGACGCTGCCCAGGGCGATTCTTGCAACCATGGAGTTTTTTCTGATTTCCCTGCTCAATGGGGTGAGCTATGGATTGCTGCTGTTCATGCTGAGCGCTGGGCTGACCTTGATTTTCAGCATGATGGGTGTGCTCAATTTCGCCCACGCCAGCTTTTACATGCTGGGCGCTTCTTTGGGCTATACCTTGAACGCGCTTTGGGGTGTTGTGCCGGCCTTAATCCTGGCCCCCTTGGGCGTGGGTTTGCTGGGAGCGGCCTTTGAAACATGGTTTTTGCGCCGCGTTCATGCCCACGGCCATGTGCCTGAGTTGCTGATCACCTTTGGCCTGGCCTATGTGGTGCTGGAGGTGGTGCAACTGTTGTGGGGGCGCGCGGCGGTGCCCTTTGCACCCCCGCCTTGGCTGCAAGGGCCGGCCTTCACCCTGATGGGGGGTGGCCATGTCGGCGACTTGCGATGGGTTTGGGGTGCGGCGCCAGAGGCTGCCTGCCAAGGCGCTGCGCTGTGTTCTCCATTTCCGGCCACCCGCGCCTTCATGATGGCCGTTGCCCTGGCCATGGTGCTCAGCCTGTGGGCGCTCATCACCCACACCCGGGTGGGCCTGGTGATTCAAGCGGCCTTGACCCACCCGCAAGCAGTGCAAACCTTGGGCCACAACGTACCCCGGGTGTTCATGTGGGTGTTTGGCGTGGGCACGGGATTGGCCGCTTTGGCCGGGGTGATTGGCGGCAGCACATTCGTCACCGAGCCATCCATGGCCGCCTCCGTGGGATCGGTGACTTTTGTGGTCATTGTGATTGGCGGTCTGGGCTCCTTGGCCGGTGCATTTTGGGCCTCGGTATTGATGGGCACCGTTCAAACCATGGCCGTGGCCATCGACCTGTCTTTGTCAGACCTGTGGTTTGCGCTGGGTTTGCCTGTGCTGGCCAGCGCAGCCACTTCCCCATGGATGACGATGACCTTGGCACAAGCCGCCCCCATCTTGCCCTACTTGATTTTGGTGCTGATGTTGATGGTTCGGCCCCGGGGCTTGATGGGTACCCGTGAGGGCTGACGCATGAGCTCACCCCAGCCCCTCAGCGCCGACCCAGGGGTCGGCCGTTCAGCCTGGCGCTGGATGCTTTTTTTGGGCGCCTTGATGCTGCTGGCCCCCTGGATTTTCAGCAGCCCCTTTGCGCAAGCGGTGTTGACGCAAATCGGCATTGCCATGGTGGCCTGCCTGTCTTACAACATTTTGTTGGGTCAAGGTGGCATGCTCAGCTTTGGCCATGCGGTCTATACCGGGCTGGGGGCCTACATGGCCATGCACGTGCTGCAAAGCTCGGGCAGTGGGGGTTGGGCGGTGCCGGTCAGCCTGATCCCTTTGGTGGGCGGCGTCTGCGGCATGGGCTTTGCCGTGGTCTTGGGTTATGTGACCACCCGCAGATCGGGTACCACGCTGGCCATGATCACCCTGGGGATGGCCGAATTGGTGTTTGCCATGTCACTGATGTTTTCAGATTTTTTTGGCGGCGAAGCAGGTTTGTCGGGCAACCGGGTGCAAGGCCCCGCGTTGTGGGGCATTGATTTCAAGTCGCAAACCCAGGTTTATGCCTTGATTGCCGCTTACACCTGGGTGTGTGTGGGGTTGATGTATGCCTTTACCCAAACACCTTTAGGCCGCTTGCTCAATGCCGTGCGCGACAACGCCGAACGCCTGTCCTTCATTGGCTATCAACCTCAGAGGGTGCGTTACTTGGCATTCATCATCGCTGGTTTTTTTGCCGGCGTGTCCGGTGGCATGGCGGTGCTGCATTTTGAAATTGTCACCGCCGAGGTGGTGGGCGCGGCCCGCTCGGGTGCTTACCTGTTGTTCACCTTCTTGGGTGGATCGGGTTATTTTGTGGGGCCTATTTTGGGCGCTGTGGGCATGGTGTTGTCGGCGGTATTGCTCTCTGAGTGGACCGCCGCCTGGCTGCTTTATTTGGGCGTGCTGTTTGTGGCCATGGTGATGTATGCACCTGGCGGGCTGGCCAGCATCGGGGTGTGGCATTTGCGTTGGGTCAAACAAGCGCATGCGTCGCGTTTGTGGGTCTGGTACCTGGGTTGCTTGATCAGTGCTGCCGTGGCAACCCTGGGGGCGGCCAGCTTGATTGAACTGTTTTATCACCACCAACTGCAGTCATCCGTGGGCCAGCCACTGCGCTGGCTGGGCCAACCCTGGGCCACCGAACAACCCTTGCCATGGGTGTTGGCTGCCATGGCCTTGGCCACGGGCCTGACCGGCTGGCGCTTGTTCAAGCGCCAATGGGAAAAAACTTGCAAGCCCATGGCCACCCCAAGCAGCGCAGCGACACCATGAACCCAGTGCTGCGACTTCGGAGCTTGCACAAGCGCTTTGGCAACACCGAGGTGATTCAAGGTGTGGACCTGGATGTGATGCGTGGTGAGCGGGTGGCCATCATTGGGCCCAACGGTGCGGGCAAGTCGACCTTGTTCAACCTGATCAGTGGCAGGTTTGCGCCCAGTCAAGGCCGCATCGAACTGCAGGGCCAGCGCATCGACGGCTTGCCGCCCCATGCCATTCATCGCCTGGGCTTATCGCGAAGTTTTCAAATCACCCATTTGTTCACAGGCATGTCGGTGTATGAAAACCTGCGTTGCAGCGTGCTGTGGTCTTTGGGCCATGGCTACAGTTGTTGGAAGTTTTTGTCATCCATGAAAGATGCCAACGATCGAACCGAAGCCTTGCTGGTTCAACTCGGCCTGGGCCACAAACGCCACGAGTTGGCCATGAATCTGAGCTATGCCGAACAACGGGCTTTGGAGTTGGGCGTCACTTTGGGCAGCAACGCTGAAGTGTTGCTGTTGGACGAACCCACGGCAGGCATGAGTCGCCGTGAAACCCGCCTTTTCATCGACCTCATTGCCCAGGTGACCCGGGGCAAAACTTTGCTGATGGTTGAACACGACATGGGTGTGGTGTTTGAACTCGCTGACAAAATAGCCGTTTTGGTGCATGGGCAAGTGATGGCGTTTGACACACCCAGCCATGTGCGCGAAAACCCCCAGGTGCAAGCGGCTTACTTGGGGGCCTTGGCCCCGGCTGAGGGCCCACATGCTTGAAGTCGAAAACTTGCACGCGTATTACGGCAAAAGCCATGTCTTGCATGGCGTGAACTTTTCGGTGGGAGAGGGCGAGATCGTCTCTTTGTTGGGTCGCAACGGCTCCGGTCGCACCACCACCGCGAAAGCCATCATGGGCTTGGTTCAGGCCACAGGGGTTGTACGCTGGCGCGGCACGTCATTGTTGGGCCAAGCCCCGCATGACATCGCGCACCTGGGTTTGGGCTATGTGCCCGAAAACAGGGATGTTTTTCCACGCTTGACAGTGCACCAAAACCTGATGTTGGGGCAAAAGCGTCTCGGCACCCCCGCCCGATGGACTTTTGACGACATGTACGTCTTGTTTCCCCGCCTGCGGGAACGCCAGCACCTACCCGCTGGGCTGCTGTCGGGTGGAGAACAACAAATGCTTACTTTGTGCCGAACCCTGATGGGTGAGCCGTCCCTGATATTGATCGACGAGCCCACCGAAGGCCTGGCCCCCCAGGTGGTCGAGCAAGTGGCTGGTTTTTTGCAAACCCTGCAAAAACAAGGCATGTCCATTTTGCTGATCGAACAAAAACTAACCATTGCGCTGCATATTTCTGACCGTGTCTTGGTCATGGGCCATGGAGAAGTGGTTTTCAATGGCTCCCCTGCCGACTTTGCACAGCATCCCGATGTGCGCCAAGAATGGTTGGAGGTATGAGATTTTGGACATTTCCCACAAAAAAGAACGGTCGTTCTTTTTTGGTATGCTTCGTCCGCTGTTGTCATCATCGGCCCTGAGCCACCACCTAAGGAAATTTGCATGAGCGCTGACTACACCGTCCAAGGCGACTTGGCTGTGATCACCATGAACAACCCACCCGTCAATGGGCTGGGCTTGGAAACCCGGCAGGCCATCGTGGCCGGTCTGGAAAAAGCATTGGCCGACGACCAGGTCAAGGCCATCATCTTGACCGGGGCTGGCAAAGCCTTTTCGGGCGGGGCCGACATCAAAGAGTTCGGTTCACCCAAAGCGGTGCAAGAGCCCAATTTGCTGAGTGTGATCTCGGCGATTGAAAACGCCACCAAACCGGTGATTGCTGCCGTGCATACCGTGGCCATGGGTGGCGGCTTGGAATTGGCCCTGGGTTGCCATTACCGCATTGCAGCCCCAGGTTGCGAAGTGGCTTTGCCCGAGGTAAAGCTCGGCCTCATTCCCGGCGCGGGCGGCACCCAGCGTTTGCCACGCGCCTTGGGCGTGGAGGCAGCGTTGAACATGATTGTCAGCGGCGAGGCCATCAAAAGCGAGATGTTGGCCATGTTGCCCGGGCAAAAGTTGTTTGACCAGATGGCCAGTTCGGCCCAAAGCTTGGCCCAAGAAGCGGCTGACTATGCCCACGAGGTGCTGCAAAACCATGTGCCCGGCATGGCACTGCCCAGGGTGCGCGATCTGCCGTGTAAACACCCCAATGCACAGGCTTTTTTCAAATTCAGCCAAAACATGGTCAACGGCATGACCAAGGGCAATTACCCAGCCCCCCTCAAATGCATCGAAGCGGTGCAAAACGCCACCACCATGAAGTTTGATGAAGGCATGCGCACCGAGCGCGAAATCTTCACCAACCTGATGTGGACGCCCGAGTGCCGCGCTTTGCGCCATTTGTTTGTGGCCCAACGTGCCGCCTCCAAAATCGCCGATGTGCCCTCAGACACCCCCGTGCGGGAAATCAAAAGCGTGGCCGTCATTGGGGCCGGCACCATGGGTGGCGGCATCAGCATGAACTTCCTGAATGCTGGCATTCCGGTCAAGATTTTGGAGATGAAGCAAGATGCCCTGGACCGTGGGCTGGCCATCATCGAGAAAAACTACCAAGCACAGGTCAAAAAAGGCAAGCTCAAAGAGGACAAACTCCGACAGCGCATGGGCATGCTCAGCACCACCTTGAATTACGCGGATTTGAAAGACGCCGATTTGGTGATTGAAGCCGTGTTCGAGGAACTGGGCGTGAAAGAAACCGTGTTCAAAAAGCTCGATGAGGTGATGAAACCCGGCGCGATTTTGGCCTCCAACACCTCCACCTTGGATGTCAACGCCATCGCCAGCTTTACCCAACGCCCGCAAGACGTGGTGGGCTTGCACTTTTTCAGCCCCGCCAATGTGATGAAGCTGCTCGAAGTGGTGCGCGGCGCGAAAACCGGCAAAGACGTGATGGCCACGGTCATGGGCGTGGCCAAAAAGATCAAGAAAACCGCGGTGGTGTCAGGCGTTTGCGATGGCTTTATTGGCAACCGCATGATCGAGCAGTACAGCCGCCAAGCCGGTTTCCTCATTGAAGAGGGCTGCACACCGCAGCAAGTCGACAAGGCGGTGGAGAAGTTTGGCTTTGCCATGGGCCCCTTTCGCATGGGCGACTTGGCGGGCAACGACATTGGCTGGGCCATTCGCAAGCGCCGCTATGTGGAAAAGCCCGACATGAAATACAGCAAAACCGCCGATGTGCTGTGTGAGATGGGCCGTTATGGCCAAAAAGTGGGCAAAGGCTGGTACGACTACTTGCCAGGCAAACGCGACGCCATCCCCAACAAAGAAGTGGAGGACATGATCGCCAAACACCGAGCCAGCTTGGGCGTCCCCGCTCGCAAAATCAGTGATGACGAAATCGTGCAGCGCTTGGTGTTCTCCTTGGTGAACGAAGCCGCCTACATTTTGGAAGAGGGCATCGCCGCCCGTGCCAGCGACATCGACATGGTCTACATCACCGGCTATGGTTTCCCCATCTACCGGGGCGGCCCCATGAATTACGCCGACCAATTTGGGCTGTTCAACGTGGTGCAAGCCATGCACCGCTTTGCGCAAAACCCCCACGACGACGCCAAATTCTGGCAACCCGCCCCCTTGCTGGCCCGTTTGGTCGCAGACGGCAAAACTTTCAATTAAGGACCCACCATGACCAACGCTGTCATTGTTTCAACTGCTCGCACACCCTTGGCCAAAAGCTGGCGCGGTGCTTTCAACATGACCCACGGCGCCACTTTGGGCGGCCATGCGGTCAAACACGCCATCGCTCGCGCTGGCATTGAGTCGGGCGAAGTCGAAGACGTCATCATGGGTTGCGCCAACCCCGAGGGCGCAACCGGCGCCAACATCGCCCGCCAAATCGCCTTGATGGCCGACTGCCCCATCACCGTGAGCGG
>CAMDLJ010000085.1 GCA_945901665.1 Bordetella parapertussis
GAGGGTGTCTTTAAAAAGGTGCCGGATCGCGACGAGTTCGCTGCCGACATCAATGAATCACTCATCGTCGAGTTGTATTCACGTTGATCGCGGTTGTTCATCAACCTTGTCGTTCCCAGGCCGACTGCGCAGCCTGTCTGGGTGAGAAATCCAGCCTTACCGGTGTAACGAACCGGGGGTATTGAGAGGAAGTCCGAATGCAGACGAATTTGTTGAAACCCAAAGCCATTCACGTTGAACCCATTGGGCACAACCGTGCCCGTGTCGTGCTCGAACCGTTTGAGCGTGGTTATGGACACACGTTGGGCAACGCACTGCGCCGCGTGCTGTTGTCCTCGATGGTCGGCTACGCTGTGACCGAAGTCACCATCGCTGGCGTGGTCCATGAGTACTCCACCATTGATGGCGTGCAAGAAGATGTGGTCAACATCTTGTTGAACCTCAAGGGTGTGGTGTTCAAGTTGCACAACCGCGACGAAGTCACCCTGAGCCTGCGCAAAGAAGGCGAAGGCCAAGTCACGGCAGCAGACATCCAGACCCCGCACGATGTGGAAATCATCAACCCCGGGCACCTGATTGCCAACTTGTCGCAAGGCGGCAAGATTGACATCCAACTCAAGGTTGAAAAGGGCCGTGGCTATGTGCCGGGCACTGTTCGCCGTTATGGCGAAGAGCCATCCAAGTCGATTGGCCGCATTGTGTTGGACGCATCTTTTGCGCCCATCAAGCGCGTGAGCTACAGCGTGGAAAATGCCCGCGTTGAGCAGCGCACCGACCTTGACCGCTTGGTGGTGGACATCGAGACCAATGGCGCCATCACCGCAGAAGACGCGGTGCGCGCTTCGGCCAAAATTTTGGTGGAACAGTTGGCGGTTTTTGCCCAACTCGAAGGCAATGAATTGGCCGCCTTTGACTCGCCCACACCGCGTGGTGCGCAGCAGTTCGATCCGATTTTGTTGCGCCCTGTGGACGAGCTCGAACTCACCGTTCGTTCTGCCAACTGCCTCAAAGCTGAAAACATTTACTACATTGGCGATTTGATTCAGCGCTCCGAAAACGAGTTGCTCAAGACCCCCAATTTGGGCCGTAAATCGCTCAACGAAATCAAAGAAGTGCTGGCCTCGCGTGGCCTGACCTTGGGCATGAAGCTGGAAAGCTGGCCGCCCGCAGGTTTGGACAGCAAGCGCTGAGCCACACAGACATCCGTCCCCTGGCCGTACCTGATACGGCGGCCGGCAAAACAAGCTAGAAAGGATCCACCATGCGTCACGGACACGGACTTCGCAAACTCAACCGCACCAGCGAGCACCGCCTCGCCATGTTGCGCAACATGATGAACTCGTTGATTGCCCACGAGGTCATCAAAACCACAGTGCCTAAAGCCAAAGAGCTGCGCCGCGTGGTTGAGCCCATGATCACACTGGCCAAAGAGCCGACCTTGGCCAACAAGCGCCTGGCCTTTAACCGCTTGCGCGACCGCGACAGCGTGGTCAAGCTGTTCGCTGATTTGGGTCCTCGCTACAAAGCACGCCCAGGTGGTTACACGCGCATTTTGAAAATGGGCTACCGCGTGGGTGACAACGCACCCATGGCTTTGGTTGAATTGGTCGACCGCCCAGAAATAACTGTCAGCAGTGAGCCAAACACCGCTGAGTGAGATAGAATCACCCTCTTGCCGCGCGATGGAGCAGCCTGGTAGCTCGTTGGGCTCATAACCCAAAGGTCGCAAGTTCAAATCTTGCTCGCGCAACCAAATTTTCAGTGGCATCCATGCTGAAACCCAAACGCCCACTTTTGAGTGGGCGTTTTCTTTGGTAAAAATGAAACCATGCGCGACCCCGTTTTAAAAGCCTTGCAAACACGTGCAGAACGCGTCCACATCGTTGTCGATGGGGTACAGCAAGTCTGGCATGTGTGGAACCGATCGCACACCAAGCCCCTGGTGCTGCTGCACGGGGGCAGTGGAAGTTGGACGCATTGGGTGCGCAACATCGATGCCTTGTCGCAGCAGCATGCCGTGTGGGCCATGGATTTGCCTGGCATGGGCGACTCTGATTTGCCGCCCAATGCCAAAGACGCCGATGACATTGCCCCTTGGGTGGCACAAGGCATGGCGCAGGTGGTGGCGGGGCATGCCTGTCCCGTGATGGGTTTTTCTTTTGGCGGCTTGACGGCGGGTTTTGTGGCCGCCAGACACCCTGAACGCGTGTCCCGCCTGCTGCTGGTGGGCGTACCCGGGTTGGGCATGTTTGGCGACACATTGCCCTTGCGAGGCTTCTTGCCGGAGATGGACCAGGACCAACGCGATGCGGTGCACCGGCACAACTTGATGAGCATCATGTTGGCCCATGAAACATCGTTGTCCGATCAAACCTTGGAAATCCAAGAGAAAAACGTGGTGCGCGATCGGCTGCGGCGGCGCCGCATAGCGCGCAGCACGGTGATGATGGATTTGCAAACCCAGTGGCGTTGCCCGGTGCACGCCTTGTGGGGTGCACTGGACGCTTTGTATCTGGAGAACCTGGCGTGCGCACCCGAGCGCTTGAAACAATGCGATTTGCGCGACCTGACCTTGTTGGCCGACACCGGACATTGGGCCAACTACGAAAATGCCAGCGCCTTTAACGACTGGGCGCTCGCACAACTGGCTGCATCCGTTTAAAGGTCGACACAAGCCGGGCACTGGTTGCGTCAGTGATCTGGCGCAAGCGCTGCCACATGGGCGCAGCTCGGGGCTTAAGACACTGGGTCGGGCAATACAGCGGTGACTTCGATCTCGACCAAGGCACGTTCCTCCACCAAGCCACTCACCGCCACGCAGGTCATGGCTGGGAAGTTGCGCCCCATCACATCGCGGTAAACCGGGCCCAGGCCCTTGAGGGCCGCCACATACAAGTCGCGGCTGGTCACATACCAAGTCATGCGCACCATGTGCTCAGGGCCCGCACCAGCGGCTTGCAACACCGCCAAGATGTTGCGCAAGGCCTGGCCGGTTTGCTGTAAAAAATCATCGCTTTCAAATTGCTGTTGGGCATTCCAGCCCACCATGCCGCCGACAAAAATTTGGGTGCCACGGGCGGCAATGCCATTGGCGTAGCCCTTGGGGCGCTCCCAGCCCTCGGGTTGTATCAACTGGTGCATAAGATCTTTCAGGTGTTGGCCATTTGGCGCAATTTAAATCGTTGCAACTTGCCGGTTTCGGTGCGGGGAAGTTGGGTGACGAAGCTGATTTCGCGGGGGTATTTGTAAGGCGCCAAGCTGGCCTTGACATGGTCTTGCAGCAGCTTGACCAAATCGCTGTCGCCCTCATGGGGTGGGCGCAACACGCAATAGGCTTTGATGATCATGCCGCGCTCGGCATCGGTCTTGCCCACCACACCACATTCGGCAACAGCAGGGTGCTTGAGCAGCGCATCTTCCACCTCGGGGCCGCCGACGTTGTATCCCGCGGTGATGATCATGTCGTCATCGCGCGCTTGGTAATGGAAGTAACCATCATCGTCTTGCAAAAATGCGTCGCCTGGGTAGTTCCAGCCCGATTGCACATAGCGTTGCTGGCGCTCATCGTCCAAGTAACGGCAGCCGGTGGGACCGATCACAGCCAAGCGGCCCACCTGGTTGCGTGGCAGCTCCTGGCCGTGTGTGTCAACCACCTTGGCTTGGTAACCGGGCACGACTTTGCCGATGGCGCCGCGCCGCACCTCGCCGCCTGCCGAGGAAATGAAGATGTGAAACATCTCGGTGGCGCCAATGCCGTCGAGCATTTCCAAGCCGCTGGCTTGTTTCCACAATTGGCGTGTGGCGTCGGGCAAGCCCTCGCCAGCGCTGACACTCAAGCGCAGGCTGGGCACCTTACCCGGTTGGATGTGGGCTGCCATTTGGCGATAAAACGTGGGTGCGGTGTAGCAAATGGTGCAGCCGACTTGGGCCATCACGTCGACCATGGTGGCGGGCGTATAGGGCTGGTCGTGAAAATACACCGAACAACCAGCCCACATCGGAAACACCAGCAACCCGCCCAAACCAAAGGTGAATGCCAAAGGGGGAGAGCCCATCACGATATCGTTGGGTGAGGCACGCAAGACATGGCGCGGCCAGGCCTCGCATGCGCTCAAGATGTCGCGGTGGCTGTGGGCTGCGGCTTTGGGGGTGCCGGTGGTGCCCGAGGTAAAGGCCAGCATGGCAATGTCATCGGCATGCGTGGGACAGGCGCTGAAGTTGCCGTTGTGGGCCGCTGCGCGCACGGCCAAAGACCCAGGTGCGTCCATCAGATTGAAAGGCACGATGGTGTGCAGTGCCGGCTGTTGTTGCTGGGCCAATTCCAATTCGTGCAGCAAAGTGGCGTCGCACAGTGCCACGCTGGGCTGGGCTTTGGCGATGATCTCGCTCAACTCCTTGGCGCGCAACAAGGGCATGGTGGCCACAGAGACCATGCCAGCCTTGACCACCCCCAGCCAAGCCAAGGCCAAACCGATGGAATTGCCCCCGCGCAACAACACCCGGTTGCCTGGAACCAGCCCCAAGTCGTGTACCAGCACTTGCGCAATGCGGTCGACGCGCTCGCGCGCTTCGCGGTAGCTCAAGGTGATGCGGGGAGACCGCAGCATGGGCTGGTCGCCCCAACCCTTTTCATCAGCCCGATCGAGCAGCTCTTGAACCAAATTGAGCTGATCGGCGAATTGCAGTTCGGGCAAATCGCGCAGCATTTGCGGTTGTCGCGATGCAGGGGGCAGGCGATCAATGACAAACCGGTCAATGTGTGCGCTCATGTGGACACCCCCTTGAGAACAGATTTGCCCATGATGAGCAATTGCACTTCGCTGGCACCTTCGTAAATGCGCAGGGCGCGGATATCGCGGTACAAGGCCTCTACCTTGACGCCCACTTCAACACCGCGCCCACCATGCATTTGCAGCGCCATGTCGATGACGCGCTGGGCGTTTTCAGTGGCGGTGTACTTCGCCATGGCCGCGGCTTGGGTGTAGGCGGCCGCTTGTTCGCCACTGCTGCCTTGGGTGTCGCGCATCCAAGCGGCGCGGTAGGTGAGCAAAGCGGCCGCATCCACCAAGGCGGCCATTTCGCCCAACCGTGCTTGGGTCAATTGAAAATCGGCCAGGGTTTGCCCAAACATGCGCCGGTTCTGCGCATGCTGCGTGGCTTCGTGCAAAGCGCGCCTGGCCATGCCCAGGGCAGCGGCCGCTACCGATGCGCGAAAAATATCCAAGGTGCGCATGGCCAATTTGAAGCCGCCGTGGGTGTCACCCAATTGGGCCTGCGCGCTGACTTGGCAGTCGGAGAAGGTCAGGGTCGCCAAGGGGTGCGGCGACATGACATGCAGGTGGGCCGTGCTGTCCAAGCCCGGGTTGTCCGCATCCACGATGAAGGCCGTGATGCCGCGCGCACCGGCTTTCGGGTCGGTTTTGGCAAACACCACATAAAAGTCGGCGATGCCGCCGTTGCTGATCCAGGTCTTTTGGCCTTGGAGCACATGGCCTGCGGTGCTGGCTTGGGCGCTGGTCAGCATGCCCGCCACATCGGACCCCGCATCAGGTTCGCTCAATGCAAAGGCGGCGATTTTCTGCCCCTGGGCCACAGCGGGCAGGTATTGGGCTTGCTGGGCGGGCGTGCCCGCCAGCGTGATGGCACCGCTGCCCAAGCCTTGCATGGCAAAAGCAAAATCGGCCAAGGGTGAGTGCCAGGCCAAGGTTTCGCGCAAGATCACCAGTGCGCGCGAATCCAGGTGTGGCAAGGCACCCCCATGCGCTGCGGGCACACAGTAACGCAACCAGCCGCCTTGGGCCAAGCGTTGCACCCATTCGCGACAAGCTTGGCGGTCATCGCGCTCGTCAACTTCTTGGCTGGGGCACCACGCGTGCAAGCCTTGCGCCAGAGCTTGGTGTTGCGCATCAAAAAAGGGCAAATGCCATTGGGGTGCGCGCATTTCAGTCCCCTTTGAAAACAGGTTTCTCTTTGGCCGAAAAGGCTTTGTAGGCGCGGGTGAAGTCCTGGGTTTGCATGCAAATCGCTTGGGCTTGGGCCTCCGCCTCGATGGCTTGCTCCAGCGTCATGGCCCATTCTTGGTGCAGCATGGTTTTGGTCATGCCGTGCGCGAAGCTCGGCCCTTGGGCGATTTGCAAAGCCATTTTTTGGGCTGCTGCACCGACGTCAGCGCTGGTGTGCAAGCTGTTGAAAAAGCCCCAGGCCAAACCCTCTTGGCCGGTCATGGCGCGACCGGTGTAAAGCAACTCGCTGGCCCGCCCTTGCCCGATCACGCGGGGCAGCAAGGCGCAGGCACCCATGTCGGCCCCCGCCAAGCCCACGCGGGTGAACAGGTAGGCCACCCGGGCTGCTTCGGTGCCCATGCGCAGGTCGCTGGCCAGGGCGATCATGGCGCCCGCCCCAGCACACACGCCATCAATGGCGGCCACGATGGGTTGCGGGCAAGCCCGCATGGCTTTGACCAAGTCGCCCGTCATGCGGGTGAAGTTCATCAACTCGGGCATGCTCATTTGGGTCAATGGACCAATGATTTCGTGCACATCACCGCCCGAGCAAAAGTTGCCCCCCGCGCCTTGCACCACCACCGCGCGCACATCAGTGGCATAACGCAAGGCGTTGAATCGGTCACGCAATTCGGCGTAGGAGTCAAAGGTGAGGGGGTTTTTGCGCTCAGGCCGGTTCAGCGTGACCGTGGCCACGCCATCGTGGCAGGCCCAGTGGAAATGGGTGGCGGCTTGTCCCGCTTGTGCGCTGTATTGCGCATGCATGGGGTTGGGGGTGGTCATGTAATGGTTCACGGTGTCTCCGTTTCTGGGGTGGTATGGGTGTGTTGCTTGACGCGTCCGAGCAGTTTGTAAAGGGTTTGAATCTCTTTTTCACTCAAGCTGTCAAAGGCCGACACGATCCAGGCTTCGTGCTGCTGGGCCATGTCTCGAAAAGTGTTTCTGCCCTTGAGGGTGAGGCGGATGCGCCATGCGCGCCGATCTTCCACCACATCGAGCCGCTCGACCAAGCCCTCGCGGGTGAGTTGGTCGGTGATGGCGGTGATGTTGCCGCCGGTGACCATCATGCGCCGGGACAACTCGTTCATCTTCATGCCCTCGGGCGCGCGCTCAAGCTGCGCCATCAGGTCAAAGCGCGGCAAGGTGGTGTCAAACTGGGTGCGCAATTGGCCGCGCACTTGTTTTTCAATCAGCTGGGTGCAGGTGAGCAAGCGCAGCCACAGGCGCAAAGATTCGGGGTGCTCACTGTGGGCGCGGGCTTCCAAATCCATGGTGAATTCAGCGCCCAGCGTGCAAGCTGCGATACAGCTGATCGCGACCGCTCTCATACGCGCGTGGCCACACCACATCGCGGCTGCCCAATTTGGCCGCTTCGTGCAAGGTCCAGGCGGGGTCGGCCAAGTGGGGCCGGGCCACAGCACACAAATCGGCCCGACCGGCGGCGATGATGCTGTTGGCATGGTCGGCCTCGCTGATCGCACCCACGGCCATGGTCAGCACACCCACCTCGTTGCGGATGCGGTCGGCAAAAGGCGTTTGGTACATGCGGCCATACACGGGCTTGGCTTGGCGGGTGGTTTGTCCCGAAGAGACATCGATCACATCGCAGCCGGCTTGCTTGAACAAGCGCGCCATCACCACCGCATCGTCGTCGGTGTTGCCGCCATCGGCCCAATCGTGGGCCGAGATGCGCACCGCCATCGGTTTGTGGGCTGGCCACACGGCGCGCATGGCGGAGAAGACTTCCAAAGGGTAGCGGCAACGATTCTCGATACTGCCGCCATATTCATCGTTGCGCACATTCGTCAAGGGACACAAAAAGCCCGACAACAAATAGCCGTGGGCCGCATGCAGCTCCAACCATTCAAAGCCCGCCGCATCGGCGCGCTGGGTGGACGCCACAAAAGCAGCGGTCATTGCATCCATGTCGGCGCGGGTCATGGCGCGCGGGGTGGCATTTTGCGGGCCATAAGGCACATCACTGGCTGCCATGAGCGGCCAATTGCCTTGGGCCAAAGGTTCGTCAATCGCCTCCCAGCCCACTTGGGTCGAGCCCTTGGCACCGCTGTGGCCCAGCTGCAAACCGATGTGGGCTTTTTGTTGGTGCGCAAAGTCAACGATGCGGGCAAAGGCCTGGGTCTGGCTGTCGTTCCACAGGCCCGGGCAAGCCGGTGTGATGCGCCCTTCGGGGGTGGGGCTGGTCATCTCCACCATCACCAAGCCCGCGCCGCCCATGGCACGCGCACCCAAGTGCACCAAGTGGAAGTCGCCCACCACGCCATCGGTGGCATGGTAAGTCGCCATGGGCGAGACCACGATGCGGTTTTTCAATGTGAGCTCGCGCACCTTCAGCGGCAGCAACATGGGGGCCACCGGTTTGCGGCCCGACAACCAGGCTTCGTAGCCCTCCAACCACACCGGGTCGCGCAAGCGCAGGTTCTCGTGGCTGATGCGCTGCGATCGCGTGAGCAGCGAGTAGGTGAATTGCTCCACCTCCATGTGGGTGTAGCGGTCCACATGCTCAAACCATTCGGTGGAGTTGCGCGCGGCGTTTTGGATCTTCAGCACCTCGACACTGCGCCGCGCTTGGTAGGCTTGCAGCACCGTGGCCATGTCATGGTTGGGATGCTGGGCAAAGGTTTGGGCCAAGTCGATGGCGTCTTCCAAGGCCAGCTTGGTGCCGCTGCCAATGGAGAAGTGCGCGGTGTGTGCCGCGTCGCCCATCAGCACGATGGGGGTTTGCCGACCGCCAATGGCCTCCCAATGCACCCAGGAGTTGCAAATCACGCGCGGGAACTGGATCCAAATCGCCGAGCCGCGCAGGTGCGAGGCATTGCTCATCAAGGGGTTGCCGTCCAGGTATTTGGCAAACAGCTTTTCACAAAACGCAATGCCCTCGGCCTGGTCCATGTCATCCAAGCCATGGGCGCGCCACACGTGCTCTGGGGTTTCCACAATGAAGGTCGATGTTTCGCCATCGTATTTGTAGGCATGGGCTGCGAACCAACCGTGCTCGGTCTGCTCAAAGGCAAAAGTGAAAGCGTCAAAGGTTTTGCGCGTGCCCAGCCAGACAAAGCGGCACAAGCGCGTGTCGATGTCGGGTTGGTAGGTTTGGGCGTAGCGGGTGCGCACCCGGCT
>CAMDLJ010000086.1 GCA_945901665.1 Bordetella parapertussis
CGCGAAGGATGGCCCGCCATGCACGCCTTGCTGGCCCAGGTCGACCCACAGTCGGCCCAACGCCTGCCGCCCATGGATGCGCAGCGCATCGGTCGGGCATTGGAGGTGTGGCGCATCAGTGGGAAACCCCTGTCGGCACACTTCAGCCCCCGCACCGCAGCCCCATCGGGCCATTCATTGCGCGATGCCGATGGCCGACACGCTTTGTTGTTGTCGCTGGAGCCGAGCCAACGCGCTTGGCTGCACCAGCGCATTGAGGCCCGCTTTGACCAGATGTGGGACCAAGGTTTTCTGACCGAGGTCTTGCACTTGCGCGCCACGCCAGGCTGGCATCAAAACGCACCGGCCATGCGCTGCGTGGGTTACCGCCAAGCTTGGGCCATGATTGACCACTGGCGTGAATTGGGTTGGAGCGACGAGCGCTTGCTGACCACGCTGAGCGCACCCCTGTTGAACGGCATCCCTCACCCCCCGGCCGCACAAGTTTTCTTGACCCACCCCGACGCAGATTTGCGCCAGGGTTTGGCCCAATGGCGCAGCACGGCTGTGGCCGCCACGCGGCAATTGGCCAAACGGCAACTGACTTGGCTCAGGGGAATGCCCGAAAGAACCATCGTGGCGTGTGACGCACCCGATGCGATCGACCAGGTACTGGCCCAGGTGTTGTCACCCGCTCAGCCCTAGGCTGCATGGGCAGCAGGTCAGTGAACCGAGCCTTTGATTGCGGCTGGCATGGGCAGGCTCACCACGGCGATGCCTTCTTCGTGCAAGGCCTGAGACTCTGTGGCCGTGACTTGGCCCCGAATATTGCGCTCGGGTTTTTCACCATAGTGAATTTTGCGGGCCTCTTCGGCAAAGCCGGAGCCCACGTCCTCGGTGTTTTGCAGCACATGCTGCACCACCTTCATCCAAGTTTGGTTCAATTGGGCCATCGTGCTTGCCTGCTGATCGTTGGCAGGTGGCACAGGCACCACAGCGGTGCTGTCTGAGACCGCTGGCATGGGTTCGCGCAACGAGGTGCTCAGGTTCAGGCGCGGGGCGCTGAGCAACTTGGCCACATGGTGGTCACCGCACAAGGGGCACTCCACCAAATCCGATGAGAGCTGGGTTTGAAAATCACTTTCAGAGCCAAACCAACCTTCAAAGGCATGGCCGTGCTGGCACTGGAGATCGAGAACTTTCATGTGGCCAATTATCGGGCAAGAAGCGTCTGGTCACAGCCCACCGGTTTCAGCCGCTTGCCAGGCCAAGGGCCATTGACCTGACAGGTGGTTTTGCAGCCACAAGGCGCCCGTGAGGGTTTTGGCATCGGTGATCAAGCCTTGCTGACAGGCGGCAAAGAACGCAGCCACACCCATGGTCAATATATCCAAGTGCTCCCCCTCGTCGAGCTTTCTGGGGCCGGGGCTCAGACCACGGGCAAACCAAATATCGATGAACTCGGTGGAATAGCTGATCACCGGGTGCATCACGCCCGCATGGGCCCAATGGGTGGCGCGGTACCCCGTTTCTTCACGCAACTCACGAATGGCACATTGCACAGGCAGCTCGCCCGCATCCAGCTTGCCTGCGGGAAACTCCAGCATCACTTGTTGCATCGGATAGCGGTATTGACGCTCCATCAACAGCTGACCATCGTCCAGCAATGGAATGATCATCACCGCACCCGGATGGGTCACATACTCACGCGTGGCAGTCCCCCCTGATGGCAGGCGCACGGTGTCCCTGAAGGCATGCAGAAAATGACCTTTGAACAGCTCTTGGCTGTCGATGCGGTGCTCGATCAGGTGTTCATCGGCCATGGCTCAAGCCAGAGGGAGTCAACCGGTGACCCCGTGGGGCCTCAACTGCCCAAGGTGCGCACGATGGCTTGTGCGCACAAGGTCATCAACCCGCCGGGCATCAAGCCCAGCAACAAAACCAAGGCCCCGTTGATGGACAAAACCACGCGCACATCCAAGGGGGCGGACACGGTGGTGGCGGTCAAGGGACGGTCAAAGTACATCACTTTGACCACCCGCAGGTAATAAAAAGCACCGATGAGGGACATCATCACCGCAAATACCGCCAGCCACAAAGCCCAACTGCTGCCGGTAGAGATCAAAGCTTGCAGCACCGATAACTTGGCATAAAAGCCGACCATGGGGGGCACACCAGCCAAGGAAAACAAACAAATGGCCATCACTGCCGCGTATAAGGGACTGCGCTGGTTCAAGCCAGACAGGTCGGCGATTTCATCGCTCTCAAAGCCGTCCCGCGCCAACAGCAAGATGACACCAAAAGTGGCCAAGGTGGTGAGCACATAGGTCACCACATAAAACATGGACGAGCTGTAGGCGTTGGCCGCGCTGCTGGTGCCCCCATTGACGACACCGCTGAGCAAACCCAGCAACATGAAGCCCATTTGTGAAATGGTCGAAAAAGCCAACATGCGCTTGAGATTGGTTTGGGCAATGGCGGCCAAATTGCCCACCAACAAAGAACAGACGGCCAACACGACCAGCATTTGCTGCCAATCGATGGCCAGGGGCAGCAAGCCCTCGACCAATAAACGCATGGTGATGGCAAAGGCTGCCAATTTGGGCGCACCCGCAATCATCAAGGTCACCACGGTGGGCGCACCTTGGTAGACATCGGGCACCCACATGTGGAAAGGCACCACACCGAGCTTGAAGGCCAGACCACAGACCACAAAAACCAAACCCAAGACCATCACTTGGTGTTTGATCTGGCCCGATGCAACGGCTTTGAAAACAGCGCCCAGCTCCAGACTGCCGGTTGCGCCATACAACATGGACAAACCATAGAGCAAGAAACCGCTGGCCAAAGCGCCGAGCACAAAATACTTCATCGCCGCTTCCGTGGCGTTGGCGTTGTCACGGCGCAAGGCCACCAAGGCATAGCTGCAAAGGGTCAGCAACTCCAGGCCCAAATAAAGCACGAGGAAATGGTTGCCGGAAATCATGACAAACATGCCCAACAAAGAAAACAAGCCCAGGGTGAATATTTCCCCACCACCGAGCATGCCCCGATCAGCCGCGTAAGGCCGCCCATAGACCAAGGTGACCGCCACCGACAGTGAGGCAAAACATTTCAACCAATTGCCCATGCTGTCGCTGACCACCATGTTGCCAAAGGCATAGTCAGTTTTGCCATCCATGGCTTGCGAGGCGGCCAAACCGGCCACCACCAACAAAGTGCCCAAGGACAACACATAGGTCAAGTTGCGGCGCGGGCTGCGAACACCCAAGTCGACCATGGCGATGAAACACGCCATGACCAACAACACTATTTCGGGCCAAACGCTGGACCAAGCCATGTTTTCAATCATTTCGCTGATTCCATTGTTTCTTCAAGGCAACTTGGTCTGGGCCACATGTTTCAACAGGCTGACCACCGAGGCGTCCATCACATCGGTGAAAGGCTTGGGGTACAAACCCATGCCCAACACAGCCAAGGCCAAAATGGCCAGCACCAGGTATTCACGGGCATTGATGTCTTGGAGATCGCGCACATCGTCGTTGGCCACCGGACCCAGGTACACACGCTTGACCATCCACAAGGTATATGCGGCACCAAAAATCAGCGCGGTGGCAGCGGCCAAACCCACCCAGAAGTTGAATTTGATGGCCGCCAAAATGACCATCCACTCGCCCACAAAACCCGCTGTTCCCGGCAGGCCGCAGTTGGCCATGGCAAAAAACAGCGCAAATGCGGCAAAACGCGGCATGGTGTTGACCACCCCGCCATAACTGGCAATCAAGCGCGAATGCATGCGGTCATACAAAACACCAATGCACAAGAACATGGCGGCGGACACAAAGCCGTGCGCAATCATTTGCACCAAGGCGCCACTCACGCCCATCGGGGTGAAGATGAAAAAGCCCAGGCTGACAAAACCCATGTGGGCCACCGATGAATAGGCCACGAGTTTTTTCATGTCCTCTTGCACCAAGGCCACCAAGCCCACATAAACCACAGCCACCAGCGACAAGCCAATGATCAACCAAGCCCATTCGCGCGATGCGTCGGGCAAGATGGGCAGGGAAAAGCGCAAAAAGCCATAGGCGCCCAGTTTGAGCATGATGGCCGCCAACACGGCAGACCCGCCGGTGGGCGCTTCGACGTGCACGTCAGGCAACCAGGTGTGGACTGGCCACATGGGCACTTTGACGGCAAAGGCGGCAAAGAACGCAAAGAACAACAGGGTTTGGGCTTGGCTGCCCAAGGGCAATTGGTACCAAACGGCCAGATCGAAGCTGCCACCCGACTGGGTGTAGAGATAAATCAAGGCCACCAGCATCAGCAAAGAGCCCAGCAAGGTGTAGAGGAAAAACTTAAAGGCGGCGTAGATTTTGTTCGGCCCCCCCCAAATGCCAATGATGAGGTACATCGGTATCAAGGTGGCTTCAAAAAACACGTAAAACAGCATGGCATCTTGCGCGGTGAAAACCCCCACCAGCAAGCCACTGAGGATCAGAAAGGCCCCCATGTATTGATTGACACGCTCGGTGATGACCTCCCAACCAGCCAGCACCACCACGGGGGTGATGAAAGCAGTGAGCAACACGAACCACAAGGAGATGCCGTCCACACCCAGGTGGTAATGCACCTGGAAGCGCTCAATCCACAACGCTTTTTCCACCCATTGCAACGCTGCGGTATCCAATTGAAAGCCGGCATACAGCGGCAAGGTGACCAAAAAGCTGACCAGTGCGCCCAACAATGCCAACCAGCGCACGGCCTTGACGTGTTCATCCCGACCCAAGGCGAGCAACAGGCCTCCAATCACAATCGGCGTCCAAATGGACAGACTCAGCAAACCCATGTGTTTTCTCTTTTCGTGGTCATCGGGCTGTGGCTCATGGTTGCAACCACACAAACCAAGTCATCAACAAGAACACCCCCATGATCATGGCCAGTGCATAGTGGTAGAGGTAACCCGTTTGGCCCTTGCGCACCCAAATTGACACTTGGTTGACCCAGCGCCAGGCCCCATTGACCACCGCCCCATCAATCAAAGCTTGATCACCCCAGCGCCAAAAGCCCGCTCCGATCCAACGCGCGCCACGTGCCAACACCTGTTCGTTGAACGCATCCAAGTAATACTTGTGGTCCAACAAGGTGTGCAAGGGTTGCAGCACTTTTTGAATCGCTGCAGGCCACCCCGTTTTGACCATGTACAGCACATAGGCCAAGGCCACACCAGCCACCGCCAACCAAAACGGTGCGGTGCCCAAGGCATGGCTGGCCATGGCCAGCGGACCGTGAAATGCCTGGGCCAATTCGTGCATGGCGTGGTGCTTGTCGCCATTGACAGAGATGGCATCGGCAAAAAAGCCACCAAACAGCAAAGGGTCTATGGTGAAAAACCCAATGACCACAGATGGAATGGCCAGCAAAATCAAGGGCAAGGTGACCACCCACGGCGACTCATGGGGGGAGGCTGAGGCCCCATGCGCATGATGGCCATCATGGTGATGGGCATCCGGGTTGAGGTGGTAACGCTCGGGGCCATGAAAGACCAAAAAGTACATGCGAAACGAGTAAAAAGCCGTCACAAACACACCGGCCAGCACCGCAAAATGGGCAAATCCAGCCCCAGGCAAATGGCTCTCTGCGACCGCTTCAATGATGCTGTCTTTGGAGTAAAAGCCAGAAAACAAAGGGGTACCGATCAAGGCCAAGGAGCCCAACAATGAAGTGATCCAAGTGATGGGCATGTATTTGCGCACACCACCCATCCAGCGGATGTCTTGGTTGTGGTGCAAGCCCATGATCACGGAGCCTGCCGCCAAAAACAGCAAGGCTTTGAAAAAAGCGTGGGTCATCAGGTGAAACACGGCCACAGAGTAAGCCGAAGCACCCAGGGCCACCGTCATATAACCCAATTGGGACAAGGTGGAGTACGCCACCACCCTTTTGATGTCGTTTTGGATGATGCCCAAAAAGCCCATGAACAAAGCGGTAATGGCTCCAATCACAAGCACCACACTGAGGGCGGTGTCCGACAACTCAAAGAAGGGCGACATCCGCGCCACCATGAAAATACCAGCGGTGACCATGGTCGCAGCATGGATCAAGGCGGAGATCGGGGTGGGGCCTTCCATGGAGTCGGGCAACCACACATGCAAAGGGAATTGGGCCGATTTGCCCATCGCACCCACGAACAAACCAATGCAAATCACGGTCACCAACATCCAAGACGTGCCGGGAAAGGTGAGCGTGGCCAGCTCTGGGGCTTTGGCAAAAGCCTCGGCATAGTTGAGGGTGCCCGTATAAGCGGCCAGCAAGCCAATGCCCAGGATGAAACCAAAGTCACCGACCCGGTTGACCAAGAAGGCTTTCATATTGGCAAAAACTGCCGATGGTTTATTGAACCAAAATCCGATCAACAGGTAAGAGACCAAGCCAACGGCCTCCCAACCAAAAAACAATTGCAACATGTTGTTGCTCATCACCAGCATCAACATGGAAAATGTGAACAAGGAGATGTAGGCAAAAAAGCGGTTGTAACCCTCGTCCTCATGCATATAGCCGATGGTGTAAATGTGAACCATCAAGGACACAAAGGTCACCACGCACATCATCATCGCGGTCAGGCCGTCGACCAAAAAACCAACCTCCATTTTGAAACCGTCCACCACCATCCAGGTGTAGAGGGTTTCATTGAAGCGCGCCCCTTCCACAGCCACGCTGTACAAGGTCATGGCCGAAATGACCAAGGAAATAAACACCCCCAAAATGGTCACACTGTGGCTGACGCCGCGGCCAATGCGCCGCCCACCCAAAGCGGTTCCCAAAATGCCGGCCAGGGCCGAGCCCAGCAGCGGGGCCAAAGGAACCATCAAAAGTTGGGTGGCGTTCAAAGTGCTATTCATGATGTGGAGTGGCCAGTGTTGTCAGCCCTTGAGGCTGTCGAGTTCTTCCACGTGGATGCTGGTTTTGTTGCGGAACAACAAGACCAAAATGGCCAGACCAATGGCAGATTCGGCAGCGGCCACAGTGAGAATGAAGAAGACAAACACCTGGCCGTGCAGATCACCCAAGAAGTAGGAAAAGGCCACGAAATTGAGGTTGACAGCCAAGAGCATCAACTCGATGGCCATGAGCAACACAATCAGGTTTTTGCGGTTCAGAAAGATGCCTGTGATCGACAAGGCAAACAAGATGGCCCCCACGGTCAACATGTGACCCAGCGTCAAACTCATGGCTGCTCCTGGGTTTTGGGGGGTGCTGGACGCACCGGTTCCATCTTTACCAGTTCCATGCGGTCTGCTGCCTTGATGCGAACTTGCTCACTGGGATCTTGGTACTTGCTGTCTTTGCGTGAGCGCAAGGTCAGTGCAATCGCGGCGATAATAGCCACCAACAAAATCACGGCAGCCACCTCCAAGGGGTAGAGGTATTGGGTGTAAATCAAAATACCCAGCTCTTTGGTGTTGGATGCTTGGGCCAAAGGGTCTGGGGCGCTATTGGCAAAATCAGCAATGGGCTGGGTGGCCCGAAAGCCGCCCATCAACACGGCGGCCAATTCAAGGGCAATCAATGCGCCCATGGTGGCCGCCACGGGAAAGTGGCGCCAAAAGCCTTTGCGCAGGCTCTCGATATTGACATCAAGCATCATCACCACGAACAAAAACAACACCATCACGGCGCCCACATAGACCAACACCAGGGTGATCGACAAGAACTCGGCCTTGAGCAACATCCATAGACCAGAGGCCTGAAAAAACGCCAACACCAAATACAGTGCCGCATGCACCGTGTTGTTGGCCGTGATGACCCGAAATGCCGCAAACAGCATGACCGCAGAAAACAGGTAAAACAAAGCGGAAGTCGTGTCCATGGCGTTCAACGGTATTTGGCGTCAGCCGCTTTGTGCGCAGCAATTTCGCGCTCGTATCGGTCCCCGACAGCCAGCAGCATGTCTTTGGTGAAGTACAAATCGCCACGCTTTTCGCCGTGGTATTCAAATATGTGGGTCTCCACAATCGAGTCCACGGGGCAGCTCTCTTCACAAAAGCCGCAAAAAATGCATTTGGTCAGGTCAATGTCGTAGCGAGTGGTGCGCCGCGAACCGTCATCGCGCACGTCTGATTCGATGGTGATGGCCATGGCCGGGCACACCGCCTCACACAATTTGCAGGCGATGCAACGCTCTTCGCCATTGTCATAACGGCGCAGCGCATGCAAGCCCCGAAAACGCGGACTCGCCGGCGTTTTTTCCTCAGGGAACTGCACCGTGATCTTGCGGGCGAACATGTATTTGCCGGTCAGGGCCATGCCCTTGAACAACTCCAGCAGCATGAAGCTTTTGATGAAGTCGCGCCAAGAAAAAGGGGAAAGGGTTGCCAAGCTGGTCATCGTGGGGTTCTCCGCATCATGGCCACAGGGTCCAAGGGCTTTGCATCCACAAGCCCACCACCACCAACCACACCAAGGTGGCAGGAATAAAAACTTTCCAACCCAATCGCATGATTTGGTCGTAACGAAAACGAGGAAAAGTGGCGCGCACCCAAATGAACATGGTCACCACCACGAACACTTTGAGGCCCAGCCAAATCCAGCCTGGGATGGCATTGAACAAGGGGCTGTCAATGGGCGGCAACCAACCCCCCAAAAACATGACCACAGTCAGCATGGACACCAAAATCATGTTGGCGTATTCAGCCAAGAAGAACATGGCAAACGACATGCCTGAGTACTCAATCATGTGGCCAGCGACGATTTCAGACTCGCCCTCAACCACATCAAAGGGGTGGCGATTGGTCTCAGCCAAACCAGCGATGAAGTAGATGATAAAAATCGGGAACAGGGGCAACCAATTCCAAGACAAGAAATTCAAGCCACTTTCAGCGAACTGCCCCTTGGCCTGTCCCATCACGATGTCGCTCATGTTGAGGCTGGATGAAACCATCAGCACCACCACCAAGCAAAAACCCATGGCAATTTCATAACTCACCATTTGGGCCGAGGCGCGCATGGCGCCCAGAAACGCATATTTGGAGTTCGACCCCCATCCCGCGATGATCACCCCATACACCTCCAA
>CAMDLJ010000087.1 GCA_945901665.1 Bordetella parapertussis
CCGTAATCCATGGCCACCACACGGTCGGACAGGCTTCGGATCAAGCCCATGTCGTGTTCGATCAAAAGCATGGCCTTGACCTGGCTGCGCGCGGTCTGAATGTCTTGGATGAGGGCTTCGGTCTCGCCTTCGTTCATGCCGGCTGCAGGTTCATCGAGCAACAACAAGGACGGGTAGCCGGCCAAGGCGCGTGCAATTTCCAAGCGCCGTGCTTCGCCATATGACAAGGACTGGGCCGAGACATCGGCTTGGTGCGACAGGTGCATGGTTTGCAGCCAGTGCATGGCTTCGTCCACCGCTTTGCGCCTTTGGCCAAAGCCCCAAAAGGCCGACCAGGGGTGGGCGGCATAGGTTTTGTTGGCGACCATCACGTTTTCCAGCACGGTCATGCGTTTGAACAAGCGGATGTTTTGAAAGGTGCGCCCAATCCCCAAGCGGCCAATCTCGTGCAAAGAGCGTCCCACCAGGTCGTGGCCCATGAAGTCCATTTGCCCGCTGTCGGCCCGGTAAAACCCGGTGATGGTGTTGATCAAGGCGGTTTTGCCCGCGCCGTTGGGGCCGATCAGACCCAGGATTTCGCCCTCGGTGATGTGCAGGTCAATGCCATTCAGGGCGTGGATGCCACCGAAGTGTTTGGACAAATTGGCAATCGACAGGACGTGCGTGGCTTGCATGTCAAACCCCTGGCGCATGGTGTGCACGACCGTGTTTGGACAAAGCGGTACGGGGTCGAAATGAGAGCAAACCATCGGGCCTGAACAACAGCAGCACCAAGATGGCAGCACCAAACACCGTGGGGCGCCAATCGGCCAAAAAGCGGATGTACTCGGGCAGCAAGGTCATGATGGCTGCACCCAAAATGGCACCGTACAAGTTGTTCACGCCACCGAGCACCAGGTACAGCACCACATAAATGGACAGCGTGACATCAAAGTTCTCAGGCCGCACAAAACTCATGTAATGGCCATACAGCATGCCGGCGACTGCGGCAATGGCGGCACCAGCAGAAAAGCCGATCAAGCGGATGGCGGTGACATTGATGCCCAAAGCCGCGGCCACCCGGTCGTCTTCGCGCACCGCGTCAAACACCCGTTGCAAGGGGCTGATGGACAACAACCACAGGGCGATGCCAATCAGCACCACGGCAACGGCTGCCTTGGGCAAATCGCCACCTTTCATGCCACCAAAGCCGCCAATGCCACCCAAAAAATCCATGTTTTCCAGCAGCACACGGATGCAAAACGTCAGGCCCAAGGTGGCCAAGATCAAATAAATGCCACGCAAGCGCAATGCCGGGTACCCCACCAAAGCGGCGATCAAAGCGGAAATCAGCGCCGCCAAACCGGTTGCGGGCAACATGGGCAGACCCATCTTGACAGTGAAGTAGCCTGATGCATAGCAACCCACGGCCATGAAGGCGCCTTGGGCAAACGACAGGCTGCCAGTGAGCAAGCTGACATAGACGCTCCAGGCCAGCAAGATATTGATGCAGGTGAAAAAAAGGTGGTCGGCGATCACACGCGTTGCTCCTGCCCGTGGTGGCCAGAGGCAAACAAACCCGCTGGTTTGAGCAACAAGGTGGCGATCATGGCCGCCCACACAGTCAGTTCGCCCAAGCGCCCCAGCCCAAAGTGAAACATCAAGGCTTCGAGCACGCCAATGCCCAAACCGGCCAAGACCGCACCGCGCATGTCGCCCATGCCGCCAATGGCCATCACCGCCAAAGCCTTGAGGCCAAAGGTCAGACCCAGATCGGGAGACACGGTGTCGGCGCGCAAGGCCAGCATCAAACCGGCAATGGACGCCAAACCAGAGGAGATGAAAAACACCACTTGGTTGACCCGCAACACATGCACGCCCAGCAAAGAAGCGTGGGCGGATGACTCGGCCACCGCTCGGATTTGTCGCCCCATGCGGGTGTGTGCAATCACGTGGTGCAAGGCCCACATCAGCGCAAAGGTGATGGCCAATAAGACCATTTGCAGGTTTAAAAAATTCACCCCCAGCAGGCCAAAACTTTCAGACAGCCAACCGGTCAAATTGGGCAGGCGCAGGGGCTCGGTGCCCCACACTTTGTGCACCAGGTCGGTCAAGATCAGCCCCAGCGCCAACGAGCTCAACGCCGCCGTGGTGCGGGCATCGCTGCCGACAAAGCGGCGAAATGCCATCCATTCGGTCAGCACCCCCAGCAAACCGCCCACCACAAAGGCCATGGCAAACGCGCCAGCCACAGGCATGTGTGGCAAAGCCACCAGGCCCACGTAGCCGCCAAACATGAACACCTCGGGGTGGTTGAAGTTGAGCTTGTCGAGCACCCCAATGATCAGGGTGAAGCCAATGGCCACCAGGGCGTACATGGCGCCACTGACCAAGCCATTGACAATTTGTCCGGCCAGCATGTGTGATGGGTGCGTGCGCTAAATCAAGCCAGGGCAACAGCAGGTTCGGTGCGCTTGAGCTTTTGGATGTGGGGCAGCACATCTTTGGCAAACATCTCCATGCTGCGCTTGGTCAGGTCCTGCGGCAAGCTGCCAAAGTGCATCATGGTGAGCAGGTTGTCAAAGTGCATTTTGGACCAATGGTCCTCGAGCATTTGGCGCACGGTGTTGGCGGTGCCGCAAACAAACATGCCCATCTCGATGGCTTTGTCAATGGTCAGCTCTTGCGACAGAGAGGCTTTGGCCTTCATCAGGTTTTTCAGTGAATCGCGCGATGTGTATCCCGGTGGCAATAGCATTTCGATGGGCATTTTGAGCAAGCGGTTGCGAAACAGCTCGAAATGCACTTTGGCTTCTTTGCGTGCTTGGTCATCGGTGTCAGAGACATACACCGGTACGGCCCAGCCCAATTGGCTGTCAGCGGCTTCGTAGCCGTAACCTTGCGCGGTGTCGCGGTAAGACTGCAGGTATTTTTCGACCACAGCGGCCGGGCTGAAGGTTTGCAAGTAGGTGTAGCGGTGATCGGGCAAGGCGGCCCAGTCAATGGTTTCTTTGCTGCCTTGCGATGGCACCCAAATGGGCGGGTGTGGGTTTTGGAATGGACGGGGCCAGAGGTTCACATACTCTAAGTTGTAGTGACGACCGGTGAAGCTGAACGGCCCAGGGCGGGTCCAGGCTTGAACGATCAAGTCGTGGGCTTCATGGAAGCGGTCGTGCGAGATGGTCGGGTTGATGCCAAAGGTGTGGTACTCGGCACCAATGCCGCGCACAAAGCCGCTGATCAAACGCCCGCCGGTGATCACGTCGATCATGGCGTGCTCTTCGGCCACGGTGATGGGGTGTTCGCGCAAGGGAAGGGCACTGCCCAAAATGGCGATCTTGACCTTTTTGGTGCGCCGCGCCAAGGCCGATGCCATGACAACGGGGGAAGGCATCAGGCCGTAGGCGGTTTGGTGGTGTTCGTTCACTGCCACGCCGTCAAAGCCCAGCACTTCACCGTATTCGAGTTCGTCGAGGTAGCGGTTGTAGAGCTGGTGGCCTTTGACCGGGTCAAAGTATTTGTTGGGCAGGTTGACCCAAACGGTTTCATGGTCTTTGGTGGCCTCGAAATCCAGATCGGCATACGACATCAGGTGAAACAAAATAACTTGCATGGTTCAAGCTCCTAGGCAGCGTTGTGTTGGACGGCGGCGCAAAAAACGCCAGGGTGTTCGATTTGTGGCAAGTGACCGCACTGGTCGATCACTTGCAAATGGGCATGCGGCATGTGTGTTTTGAGCTTTTCGCCGCAGGCCAAGGGCATGATTTTGTCTTGTGCGCCCCACAGAATAGACACTGGCATTTTGACGCGGTGCAGCCACTTGTGCAAGCAGGGGTCGTGCAAACGCGGCTCCCAGGCCAGCAAGGCGGTGGTGTGGCGATTTTTAAGCCGAATGTTTTGGTCTTCTTCCGACAGCGGTATGGCCAGCACCTTGTCGGCAAAGGCTTGGTTGTGAAACAAGTTGCGCGCCATCTGCTCAGGTGACCACAGAAAAATATCGCCTGGTGGGTCATTGGCCACGCGCACGCCGGCGGGCGCGCTCAGCAGCATGGACTTGACGCGGTGTGGTGCCCGTATGGCGATCTCCATGGCCAACCATCCACCCAAAGAACTGCCAACCAAATGCACCGCAGGCAATTGCAGGTGGTCTAGCAGGTCGAGGTAGTAGTAAGCCAAGTCGTGCATGTTTTCCAACCAAGGCGTTTCATCGGATTGGCCAAACCCAGGGTGCTCAGGCACGATCAAGTCAAAGCTTTGGGCCAGGGTTTCCATGAAGGGTTGGACCATGGCCGCGCCATCGGCGCCGTGCAAATAAATCATCGGCGTGCCTTGGCCTTTGCGGCGAATGCGCACCCGGCAATCGTTGATCGTGATGAAGGTTTCTTGGAACGACATGGTGAAGGACCTTTTTGCCTAGGCAGTTGGTTGTGGCATGGCTTTGGCCTGCAAGCTGAAATGGGCGAACTGCACCACTTGTTGGGCCACGGTTTTGAGTTGGGCCGATACGGCTTCTTCGCGCAACAGGCCATCGGGTCCAAACGGTTTGCTGCTGGAATTGATGGTGGCCGAATAGGGCGTGGGCCAGCCGCGCAAAGCATGCACGATCGAGCGCAGGGTGAACAAGGTGGTGCCCATGGCTTGAATGCCCTCGGCGCAGACCACACAGCCCACAGCTCGGCCATCAAAGTAGGGCCGTTCGTCGCTGCGCATGTCTTCGGTGTAGTCCAGCGCATTTTTCAGCAAACCAGGGATAGAGCCGTGGTAACTGGGAGAGGCGATCACGATGCCGTCGGCTTCGCGCAGCAGTTGAACCAAGCGCTGCGCACTGGCGCTGCGGGTTTTAACCATCGGGTCGTAGGCGTCCATCACCAATTCGGTTGCGCACAACAAGGCGGTTCGGGCGCCGAGTGCTTCGGCATGGGCCAGGGTGGCGCGCAGGGCCAGCTCAGAGGTGGAGCCAGCGCGGGTGGTGCCGCCAATGCCAACGATGAAAGGTTGAGGAATGGTCAAAATAAAAAAATCCTGCGGGTCGGGCGACGGGCTTGGGCTTTTGGCAACCAGCGAGCGTCAGCGTTTTAAACTTTGCATGCAAACTTTGAATGCGTTGGGCGCATGTTACGAACCGATATTTGCTTTGTCAACGCGAAGGGCCTGTCGTTTGTCTAGGGCTTACCCTTATTTTGCAGATGATTCAATGGGTTCAACATATGCATGCTTAGTTTGCACGATGTGTGCACGCATGACGCAGCGCCATTTGGGGTGTTGACCCAACCATGAAACTCAAAACATTCGAACAGTTTTACGCCACGCCCGGCCATTTGTTTCGCCGTGCGGGGCAGTTTGTCACGGCGACTTTTGAGGCCGAGATGGGCCATATTGGCATCACCGCCAGTCAGTTGTCAGCCATTTTGGCGGTGCACATGCAGCCGGGCATGCAGCAGCGCGAACTCGCTGCTGCCCTGAGCTGGGACGAGGCCACCGTGGGCGGCATGGTCAGCCGCTTGGAGGCGCAAGGGTATTTGGAGCGGCGCAGCACCACCCGCTCACGCCGGGGACGAGAAATTTACATGACACCAGCGGGTGAAGACTTGTACCAACGCATTGAACCCCATGTGGCGGCCATTCAGCGCCAGTTGCTCAAGCGACTCAAGGCCGATGAGCGCAAGCAACTGATCTACCTCATCAGCAAAGCCATGGGGGTGGGCGCGGCCCAATTTGACGCCCCACGCACAGACAAAAAAACCTGATCGAAGGTTGCCAGCGTTCAGTGACGCTGTAAAAAGCCCAGCAGGGCTTGGTTAAAGACGGCCTCTTGCTCAATGTTGGCAATGTGTGCAGCGTCTTTGATCACCAAGAACTCGGAGCCAGGTAAGTTCTCGTGGATTTGCTTGGCCATCTCTGGCGGTGTGCCGTGGTCTTGGTCGCCCACGATCACCAAGGCGGGCGCTTTGATTTCTTTCAGCCGGTCCAAATAGTCCACCTCGGCAATCGCCGCGCAGCAGCCGGCAAAGCCGTTGACGGGGGTGTTGGCTATGCCTTGGCCTATGCGCGCCATGATGGCGGGCTCACGTTGGCGGTAAGGTTCGGTGAACCAGCGCGACAAGGTGCCCTCGACCAAGGCGGTCATGCCTTTGTCGTGCGCCAATTTGATGCGATCCCCCCACATTTGGGCGGCATTGGGTGGGCGACGGCTGGTGGTGTCGGCCAGCACCAAGCTGGAGAAAACACCGGGGTGTGCCAAGGCATAGGCTTGGCCGATCATGCCGCCCATGGACAGCCCCACCCAATGGGTGTGCTCAATTTGGAGGTGCTGCAGCAAGCCGTGTACATCGCCCGCCAGCATGTCCATGCTGTAAGGGCCTGCCGGCGCGCTGGACTGGCCGTGGCCGCGGGTGTCAAAGCGCAACACAGTGAAGTGCGGCGCCAACAAGGCGGCCTGCGCGTCCCACATGCTGATGTCACACGCCAAGGAGTGCGACATGGTGACCCAAGGACCTTGACCTTCGATGGTGTAGTGGATGTCAATGTCGCCGATGCGTGCTTTCATGGTTTCTCCGTGGGTGGTTGGGTTGTCAGTCGATTTGAATTTGAGCGGCGGCTGCGAGTTTTTTGAAGTTCAGCACTTCATCGGCGATCAGCTTGTCCATCTCATCAGGGGTGTTGGTGGCAGGCTCAATGCCCAGCGGGCCAAAGCGCTGGCGCACCTCAGGCTGGCGCAGCACCGCCACCAGGTCGGCGTTGATTTTGTCCAGCACCGCGCGCGGGGTTTTGGCCGGCGCCAACAGGCCGTACCAAAACACCCATTTGTAGCCGGGCAGGCCAGCCTCGGCCACGGTGGGCAAATCGGGTGTTTCAGCCATGCGCTGGGTGCTGGTCACGGCAATCGCCTTGGCTTTGCCGTCCTTGACCAACTGGATGGCGCTGGCGTAGGGAGAAATGAACAAGTGCGTGCGCCCTGCAATGGTGTCGGTCAAGGCTTCGGGAATGCCTTTGAAGGGGACGTGAACCATTTGGACATTGGCTTGGGCCTTGAGCAATTCGGCGGCAAACTGCGAACCACTGCCGGTGCCGGCCGATGCGTAATTGAGTTGCCCAGGTTTGGCCCGGGCCAAGGCCAAAAATTCTGCCAGGGTGTTCACCCCCAGCAAAGGCGACACCACCACCAAGGCCGGCCCGGTGGCGGTGAGTGAAATGCCCGAAAAATCTTTTTGCGGATCAAACGCCAGCTTGGGATAAATGGCCGGTGCAATCGCGTGGGCCGATGAGATCGACAGCAGCGTGTGGCCATCCGCGGGAGACTGACTCAGGGCCAGCGCAGCCACATTGCTGCCTGCACCCAAGCGGTTTTCCACGGTGACGGCTTGCTTCCATTGCTCAGACCATTTTTGTGCCAGCAAACGCGCTGCAATGTCGGGCACACCACCGGGGGTGAAGCCGACCAATATTTTCACCGGCTTTTGTGGAAAGGCGGTTTGGGCCGTGGCCGTACCCAAGCCCCCAGTCAATGCCCCCCAGAGGAGGGCCCAATGGCAAGTCATGCGCAGCAAGTTCATGGTGTATTCCAGGGGTCGGTTCAGGGGCGGTGATAACATGAATCGATGTCGAAAAAAAGAGCGATTCTCAAATGAAAAAACACAATTTGGTGCTGGTGCCTGGCTTGATGTGTGACCACAGCGTGTGGGACCCCATGCTCGAGGGCTTGCGCAGTGATGCGTGTTGTCAGATCATAGACCACGGCCAGGCGCGCAGCCTGGTGGTCATGGCCCAGCAATTGTTGGCCTTGGCGCCGCCGCGCTTTGCCCTGGCCGGGCATTCCATGGGTGGGCGCGTGGCGCTGGAAGTCATGCGCTTAGCGCCCGAGCGGGTCACCCATTTGGCCTTGATGGACACCGGTTACCTGCCCAAGGCGCTCGGTGCGACGGGAGACGCCGAAGTGGCCAAGCGCATGGCTTTGGTGGCCATTGCCCAAAACCAAGGCGTGCGCGCCATGGCTTTGCAATGGGTGCAAGGCATGGTGGCCCCACACAGGTTGAGCGATGTGGCCCTGGTCGAGCGGGTGGTGGCCATGATGGAGCGCAAATCGGCCGAGGTGTTTGCGCACCAAATCAACGCCTTGATCGAACGCCCCGATGGCACCGATGTGTTGCGCCAATTGCGCATACCCACCTTGGTGCTGTGTGGCGCGCTCGACAGTTGGTCCAACCCGGCGCAGCACGCAGAAATTTCCCAATGGATCCCGGCGCGCCCGGCCGTGGTGTCGGTGGCCGATGCCGGTCACATGGTGACCATGGAGCGGCCTGAACCGGTGGTTCAGGCCTTCAAGGACTGGTTGTCCATGCCCTGAGCATGGAGCAGGTTTTGTAAGCGCGTTGCGCTTTGCGTGGTGCCGTCCAGGTAAGCCAGCACATAGCGGTCTGGGCGCACCAGCACCGCTGAGGCCTGTGCGCTGTCCATCACCCTTTGCAACACGCCTTGCATATCGCGCCATAAATTCTGCTCAACAGGGGGGGTAGATAAAAAATCTTCTTCGGCACGCAGCAGGTCGATCACCACCAAGCCCGGCAGTTTCAATGTGGGCAAGGCAGGTCCATCGTGCCAACGCAGCAAAGCCCATGAGGGGCCCATCGCATCGTCGAGCCAACGGCGCTGGCCATCAAAGCCTTCCAGTTGGGGTTGGGGCAGCAGTTGACCGGCGGGGATGAGCGCACCCGGGCGTGGTGTGGCATCAAAAAAGCCCTGAAAAAAACGCGGCTTGGGTTTGAACTTCAGGTGCAAGATGTGGTCGCGAAAGCGGGGCACCCAGCACACCAAGCGCAACAAGCCTTGTGCCAGTGCAGCGCCCCAGGTGCTTTGGGGCTGCATGTAAATGCCAATGCG
>CAMDLJ010000088.1 GCA_945901665.1 Bordetella parapertussis
GATGTTTATCCCGACTGCGATGCGGTCGGCGTGGAAATTTTTCGCGCCAAGCCTGGCGTGTTGTGAGGCACTGACATGGCCAGCAAAGGCACCCAAACCCTGAGCCTGACCGGGCTGCGCTTTGACGCCAACTTGGGGATATTGCCGCAAGAGCAGCATGCGCCCCAACCCATCCAAGTCGACGCCGAACTCAACCTGGGCTCGCAACCGCTGATGCCCAGCGACGACGACATCACCCATGTGCTGGACTACCGCAAGGTGCGCAGCATCATCATTGCCGAATGCACGGCCGAGCATGTCAACTTGCTCGAGAGCTTGATCGGCAAGCTGGCGTCGCGCCTGATGGGTTTGCCCGGTGTGCTGGGGGTGCGGGTCAAGATCGCCAAACTGGCGATCTTTGACGACTGCGAGGTCGCCATCCACATGGAAACCGGGCAGTGGTGAAGCGCTGAGCCAGGCCAGCACCCGCTGACCTGTACGAGCCGCACAGCGCCTTGGCTTTGCCCATGCACCTCTAAATTTTCAAGCGCTTGTCAACGGCATCACACCCAGGCTTGGATCACGTAGTCATAAGCGCCTTGGGCGTTGGCCATGTCAACCCGCTGCAACTTGATCTTCCAGTCGCTGCCCACGCGCACCAAGCTGTGGCGGTAACTGCCCGCAAAGTGGCGCACGTTGTCGCGGCGCAGCTCCAGCATGTGAAAGCGTGAATAAACTTCCAGCGCGTCTTTTTCCACGTGCTCAATCATCACATTGCCCACGATGTGGTTGGTCGACCAATTGGCCGCTTGCGACCAGGCATTGGGGTGTTGCAAGCGACCCATGCGCACCTCCATGAGCAGCGGGTCCTCGGCAAAGATCGATGCTTGGCTGGCCCAGTCGGTTTGATCGGGGTTGGACGGCATCCAATACACCCCGTCATCGCTGAACAAGGCGATCCAATCGGCCCAGCACTTGGCGTCGAGCATGGCGGCCTGGCGAAACAACAGCGTTTGCACCTGGTGCATCAGCGCGGGATCGACATGGGCTGCGGTTTGCGGCACATAGCCTTGCGCGGGCACGCGGGCGCGGCCCATGTGGTCGGGGGCGATCGATTCGGCACCCGTCATGGAATGCACCGCCTCGATGATGACGCCGCTGCCCAAGGCTTGCTGGGTGGTGATGTTGGTTTGGCTCATGTGCTGTGCTCCCTCAAGCGACGCTGACTGCGGGTTGGACCGCGGGACGGATATAGGCCTGCCAGGCTTTGAACTGGTTGCGCATCACGACCTCAGAGGTGCCGTTGTTGGAGTAGGCCACGCCGTTGGTCTCGGTGTCCCCGCCCATGTTGCGGTGAAAGCTGACCCATTCGCCGCCCTTGGACTGCAAGCCCCATTGGCCACGGGTCCAGTTTTCCAAATCATCGGCATTGATCATGGTGGCCGGTGAATTGACCAAATTGAAGTACCACAGCGCGCGGCGATAAATCGCCTCGGGCGCACCCTTGAGCCTGAAGTGCCAAATCTCCGACAAGGTTTTGTCCGGCGCGATGGGGCGCAAACAACGCAATTGCTGCAAGGGCGACTGCACCGACAAGTAGGGGTAAATGAGCACGTGGTGAATGCTGCGCGAGAGGTATTCCTCGGCTTTTTCTTCGCCATAGGCTTTCTTCAGCAAACCCTCGTATTCCACGGTGTCGGGGTCGGTCGGGCGCAAGCCCATGTAGGCTTTCAAAATGCCATGGCCATAGGGGAAGTTGACGGTTTGCACCGAGTCCCACTGGTCAAAGCTGGAGGCAAAGGTCGACAGGTAATGGAAATACAACGGGGCTGAGCCCTGGTTCTTTTTCACGCGCTCTTCAATGCGCCGCGCCGACACCCCCGTGGACTGGTGGGTGACCGACGGATGCAAAGCGTCCAACTGGTTCTCCATGAAGAACTTCCAGTTGGAGTGCTGCACCACCCGGTGGCACACCGGCACCACCTCGACTTCGCCCACCGGTGAGCGGTCGCACATGTCGTCAAAGGCCACCTTGGCCTCGCCCAAAAATTCCAGCAGCGATGGGCCCTCTGCGCTCAAGCTGGCAAACACAAAACCGCGGTAGCTGTCGACCCGCGCGGCCGGCACCATGCTGGCTTGCGGGTCGTCGAGTTTCATTCGCGTGCCGTCATAGCCCTTGGCCAAGGGAATGGCCCGCACCTGGCCGTTGAGGTGAAAGCTCCAGGCGTGGTAGGGACACACAAAGCCCGAACCCGTGTTGCCGCTGTGCGTGCCGCACAACTGCACACCGCGGTGCGGGCAGCGGTTGTAAAGCACCCGGATGGATTGATCGCGGTCGCGCACCATCACCATGGGCTGGCGGCCAATGTGCAGCGTGTGGTAGTCGCCCACCGCCTTGACCTGGGACTCGTGGCCACAGTAGACCCAGGTTTTTTCAAACATGTTCTCCATTTCCAGGTCAAACAGGGCCTGGTCGGTGTACACGCTGCGGTGCACGCGGTCGGGTTGGACCAAGTGGTCCAGGTCTAAAGCGGTCATGGCATCTCCGAAAAGAAGGCAAGGTTTAAAAGCAATCGCAAAGGTAGCAAAGCCAGCGCGCAGCACCTACAACTTTCCATGCTTTTTACATTACCATTGGTTATGGATTACCGAAAAGTGCAGTTTTTCCTCACCGCCGTGCGCTGCGGCAGCCTGACCGAGGCGGCAGCAGAGTTGGAGGTGTCGCAACCCGCCCTGTCCAAAAGCATCAAGGCCTTGGAGAAATCGCTGGGTGTGCCTTTGCTCGAACGCGGCCGCTTTGGTGTCAGCCCCACCGCTTACGGACAAGCTTTGATGCAGCATGGTCAAGTGGTCGAGGCCGAGTTGCGCCACGCCCTGGGGGAGATCGAAGCCCTCAAAGGCTCGCAGCGCGGCCATGTGATTGTGGGCTGCGGCCCCACCGAGGCCAACCGCTTATTGCCCCAGGCTTTGATGGCTTGGCAACAAAGCCACCCCGAACTCAAGGTGACGGTTTTGTATGGCCTCAACGAGTCGCTCATGCCCTGGGTCAAGCAAGGCGAGGTCGATTTCGCCTTGTCATCGGTGCCGGCACGCGCCAGCGATGCCGACTTGGTGCACGAAACCTTGTTCACCGAAACCGCGGTGGTGGTGGCCCGTGCCAACCACCCATTGGCTCGGCGGCGCCAAGTGGCAGCCAACGAGTTGACCCACCAAACCTGGATATTGCCGCGCCAGCGTGAGCTCGAACGCTTGGCGTTTGACGATTTTTTCCTGGCCCACGAACTCACCCCGCCCAGCGCGCAGATTGAAACCACCTCCACCGCCTTGATGAAGGCCCTGGTGATGCAAAGCGATGCCTTGACCTTCATCCCCCAAGAGTTGATTCACTGGGAAGCGCAAGCCGGCCAGCTCATGGCCTTGCCAGTGGTCGGGACCGATTGGGCCCGTCGGGTGGGCATCACCCGACGGCGCAGTGGTTCGCGCAGTGCGGCTTGCCTGAGCTTGCAAGCGAGTTTGAAAGAAGTGGCGCAACGCCACTTTGCTTGAAGCGCAGCCCAGGCTGATTCCGTACCGGGGGCTGGCCCGTGGGCGCATCAGCGCCGCGTCACACGCCCAGATAACGGTGCCACAGGCCGCGGTCTTGATCGAGCTCCGCCGATGTGCCTTGCCAGGCCACGCTGCCGCGCTCCAAAATCAAATGTCGATCGGCAATTTGCACCAAACGGTTGACGTATTTGTCCACCACCACCAGGGTCTGCCCGGCTTGGCGCAAGCGGGTGAGGCATTGCCAAATTTCTTCGCGGATGAGCGGTGCCAAGCCTTCAGTGGCCTCGTCCAAGATCAACAACTTGGGGTTGGTGACCAGTGCACGGCCAATCGCCAGCATTTGCTGCTCACCGCCCGAGAGTTGGTTGCCCATGTTCTTTTTGCGTTCGGCCAAGCGGGGGAACAAGGCATACACCGATTCGGGCGTCCACGGCTGCGCCGCCCCATTGCGCCGTGCGGCAAAAGCGGTCAAGTGCTCGTCCACGCTCAAGTTGGGAAACACCTGCCGGCCTTCAGGCACCACGGCCAGCCCCAAACGGGCAATCCGGTCGCTGCTGTGGCCGGTGATCTCTGCGCCCTCAAAACGAACGCTGCCCGCTTGCGGGCTTTTCACCCCCAACAAGCTGCGGATCAAGGTGGTTTTGCCCATGCCGTTGCGCCCCAGCAAGCCCATGACCTCACCGGCACGGATTTCAAAATCAATGCCAAACAACACCTGGCTGGCACCGTAAGCGGCGCGCAAACCTTGGGCCTGCAGTAAAACCGCACTCATGCGCTGTGCTCCTCGCCCAAATAAGCAGCAATCACCATCGGGTCGCTGCGAATGGCCTGGGGCTCACCACAGGCGATCACCGCACCATTGACCATCACGGAGATGCGATCGGCCAGGCGAAACACCGCGTCCATGTCGTGCTCGACCAACAAAATGGCCACGCGGTTCTTCAAGCCGGCGATCAAATCGACAATGCGCTGAGACTCTTCAGGGCCTGTACCTGCCATCGGCTCGTCAAGCAACAGCAGCTTGGGCGCGGTGGCCATGGCCAACCCCACCTCCAGCACGCGCTGCTCACCGTGCGACAAATTTTGCGCCAGTTCGTCGGCACGCTCGGCCAACCCAATGTCTTTTAAGATGGCCTGGGCTTCATCGTGCAGCGCTTGCTCAGCCGCCACTGGGCGCCAAAAAGAGTAGGGGTTGCCCGTGCGTGCTTGCACCGCCAAGGCCACGTTGTCGAGCACGGTGAAGGACTTGAACAAGCGGGTGATTTGAAACGAACGCACCATGCCCAATCGCACCCGCTGATGGGCGCTCAAAGCACTGATGCTTTGATTCATGAAAACCACTTCGCCCGAATCGCTGGCGAGCAAACCCGAGAGTTGCGCCACCAAACTGGTTTTGCCAGCCCCATTGGGGCCAATCAAGGCGTGGATTTCGCCCGCGCGCACATCCAAGCTGACATGGTCGGTGGCACACAAAGCACCAAAATACTTGACCAAGGATTTGACTTGCAACACCGTCTCAGCCATGCGGTACCCCCTTGGCACGGCGTTGGAACAAACCCGCCAAGCCTTTGGGTGCCATCAGCACCACGGCCAGCAAAATCCAACCCACGTAAAACTGCCAGTGAACGGTGTATTCGGCAAACACATCCTCCAGCGTCAACAGCAACAATGCGCCCCACAGGCCACCGGCCAAGGTACCCACGCCGCCCAAAATGACCATCACCATCAGCACGCCCGATTGCGTCCAGTGCATCAAATTGGGGTTGACATAGTTTTGCTGATTGACCATCAGAGCGCCCGACAAACCCCCAATGGCACCGGCAAGCACAAACAAAACCATTTGGTAGCGGTACACCGCAAAGCCCAGCGCCTCGGTGCGCACATCGTCATCGCGCTGGGCCAACACCACACGGCCAAAGCGCGAATGCATCAAGCGGTGCATGAACCACAGGCTGAGCACCAAGCACAGCAACACCAGGTAGTAAAAAGCCAAGTCATTTTTCAGGTTGATGCCAAAACCAAAGTCGGAGCGCATGCGAATGTTCAGGCCCTCATCGCCCCCATAGGCTTTGACCGAGTTGACCAAGTAGTAAACCATTTGTGCAAACGCGAGGGTGATCATGATGAAGTACACACCCCGGGTGCGCAGCGAAATGGCCCCGATCAAGGCCGCAAAAATGGCCGACACCAACATGGCCGCAGGGAAACCAATCCAACCACTGGGCACGCCCTCGGTGATCAAGATACCCACGGTGTAGGCGCCGATGCCGACAAATGCCGCATGGCCAAATGACACCAAGCCGCCGTAGCCCAAAATCAAGTTGAGACTGCAAGCGGCCAGGCCGTAAATCATCATGCGACTGAGCATGGACAAATAAAAATTTTGTCCTTGTGCTTGCATCAGCCAACCCAAACCCACCGCCAATGCAATGAGCACATACCAAGCCCAGGCGGGGGTGGAGCGGGTCGACGACATGGTGTTGGCGCTCATGCTTTGCGCGAAAACAAGCCCTGCGGGCGAATGAACAAGACCACCGCCATCAACAGATACACCATGATGGAGGCCGCAGCAGGGCCAGCGGTGGCCGCGACTTGGGGTGGGAAGATTTCGCGAAACAGGTGTGGCAACAAGGTGCGGCCAAAGGTATCGACAAAACCCACCAACAAGGAGCCGACAAATGCGCCCCAAATGGACCCAATGCCGCCAATCACAATGACCACAAAGGCCAAGATCAAAATGCTCTCGCCCATGCCCACCTGGACCGCCAACAAGGGCCCGAGCATGGCGCCCGCGACGGCACACATGGCCGCGCCCAAACCAAACACCAGGGTGAACAAGCGCTGGATGTTGATGCCCATGGCCATGGCCATGTCACGGTTGGACGCGCCAGCCCGCACCCAAGCGCCCATGCGGGTTTGGGTCACCACCAGGTACAAAAACAAAGCCAAGGCCAAACCCACCCCAATGATGACGAGCCGGTAACTGGGGTACTTCAAGCCGGGCAACAATTCCACTGGACCCGACAAAGCGGCCGGGGCCGATAGGGCTAAATCGGTGCCCCAAATCATGCGCACCGCTTCGTTGATGATCAAAATCAGGGCAAAGGTGGCCAACACCTGCGACATGTGGTCGCGCCGATACAGGGTGCGCAACAACGTCGACTCCAACACCATGCCAAACACGGCCGTCAAAGGCACAGCCAACAAAACACCCCATAAAAAGGACTGGGTGATGTTCACCAGCCAGGCGGCCAAAAATGCACCCACCATGTACAAAGCACCATGGGCCAGATTGATCATGTCCATGATGCCAAACACCAGGGTCAAGCCCGAGGCCAGCAAGAACAACATCAAACCAAATTGAAGCCCGTTGAGGCTTTGCTCAAGAAACAGTATCCAGGTCATGCACGCGCTTATCGGTCAAAACAAAAAATGCCCCACCACACCGTGGCGGGGCCTTAGGGTGAGTGTGCGCCCCAGCGTTTATTTCATGGGGCAATCTTGCACATAAGCGTCGCCATGGCTGGCCAACACCGGGGTTTGCGACACAATTTTGTTGACCAAACGGCCCTGGGCGTCTTTTTGCACTTCGCGCAGGTAGTAGTTTTGGATCGGGTACTGGTTGGTGTTGAATTTAAAAGCCCCGCGCACCGATTCAAATTTGGCCTCTTTGATGTGGCGGCGCAAGGCTTCTTTGTCTTCCAAATTGCCTTTGGCACCGCGCACCGCCGCGTCAATCAACAACGCGGTGTCGTAGCCTTGGGCGGCGTAGACGGTGGGCAAGCGCTTGTACTCTTTCTCAAACTCGGCGACAAACTTTTTGTTGGCCGCGTTGTTCAAGTCCAAGCCCCAATGGGCGGTATCGGTGATGCCCAGCATCTCGTCACCCACGCTGCGGATGATGTCTTGGTCGGCACCAAAGCCGGGCAACACCATTTTGGTGTCTTTGTTCAAGCCAGCGGCCACAAACTGCTTGATGAAGTTGATGCCCATGCCCCCGGGTAAAAAGAAGTACAACACGTCTGGCTTGGCTGCGCGAATTTCAGCCAATTCGGCCGAGTAGTCCAGCTGGCCCAGTTTGGTGTAGACCTCAGCGGCCACTTTGCCTTTGTAGAAACGCTTGAAGCCGGCCAAAGAGTCTTTGCCCGCTTGGTAGTTGGGGGCCACCAAATAGGCCGACTTGAAGCCCCGGTTGGTGGCGTGCTGGCCTGCAGCCTCATGGTAGGCGTCGTTGGGCCAAGACACGGCAAAGAAATAAGGGCTGCAATCTTTGCCAGCGATGGGAGAAGGCGCGGCATTGGGGCTGAGGTAAAAAGTTTTCTCACCCACGGCCTCGGGCAAACCCGCCAACATGATGTTGGAGAACACCACACCGGTCATGAAGTCCACTTTGTCGCGCTTGACGTAGCGCTCAAACAGCTGTTTGCCCACATCGGGCTTGAACTGGTCGTCGCCAATCAACACTTCAGCGGGCAAACCACCCAGCCTGCCGCCGTTGAGCTTGACCGCCAGGTTGAAGGCGTCGCGAATTTCTGCGCCCAATGCGCCATTGGGGCCAGACAAGGTGCTGACGAACCCAATCTTGACCTTGTCAGCGGCCTGAACCATGGATGCGGCCAATAAACTGGCCAAAGACAAGGCCAGCAAACGGCCCGATTTCGTTGTGCGCATGATCACTCCTTTAAATCAACTGGAAACACCTCACCGGGCCAAACCTCAGCAAAGAGCACATATTGTCGCTTGTGCGACGACACAAACCCTCAGGGATTCCCCCTGCCACTTTTGACTCCCTGGATGTCCGAAAAAAACATCACAGGTTCAAACTCCCCACGCTGGCGCCACCGCAGACATACAAGACCTGTCCGGTGATGAAGTCGCTCTCAGGCTTGGCAAAAAAACCAGCTGCACGGGCCACATCGGCGGGCTCGCCCAGCCGTCGCACCGGCAAGGAAGCTGCCAATTGCCGCTCTTTGTCGCTGCCCGCAGGCACCACATCGTGGAACATGGCGGTGCTGCGGATCGGCCCGGGTGCAATCACATTCACGGTGATACCCTGTGGGCCCAGTTCTAAAGCCCAGGTGCGGGCCATGCCCATCAAGCCGGCCTTGGTGGCCGAATACACACTGCGGGTGGCCAAGCCCACCGCGGCGCGCGAAGACAACAGCACCACCCGGCCAAATTGTTGGGCCTGCATGGTGGGCAAGGCGGCTTGCACCATTTGAATGGCGCAGGCCAGGTGCAACTGGGTCAAGTCGTCCAAGTCGTTCAAACGCACATCGGGCAACAAAGCAGCGC